>PWKM01000337.1 GCA_003559755.1 Planctomycetota bacterium | reverse complement strand
TGGAGGTCTAGCCGGGCCGGCGATATGCGCTATAATAGGATATCGGGGGCATAGCTCAGTTGGAAGAGCAACGGCCTTTTAAGCCGTAGGTCGGAGGTTCGAGCCCTCCTGCCCTCACCACCTTCCCACGCACAGAAGCGGAACGGAACCAGTGCTCGGTCCAAAAGCGGCCTGAGCAAAAAGCCGGACCCGCTCGACGGTGAATACCCAGGCATCGTCCGTACCGTCCCAACTTGCTCCCCCTGCCCTGCCTCGCCCCACATTCTCGCTGCCTGCCACCACGCCGCCTCGGCAAAAAAACGGTGGCCTACGAACGGCCGGTTTCATGTTGACTTGGTTCGCCAGCGGTATATGATTTTCCTAATTGATCGTAGTCAGAAATCGGGAAAGCCGTGCCTACAGGTGTCGCCTGCGCAACTGAGCCGAGCGGGGTTATCGAGTCAAGCATCCGTCGGCGTTTTTGAATCTGTTCCTGACTGTCGGGATTGGAGCAACTATGCCAGTGACTGCACGTTTGGACGAGTTGAGCCGGTACAATCTCGCTCGAACAGGCGGCAAAGGAGCGAACCTCGGCGAGATGGTCCGCTCAGGTCTGCCGGTGCCACCCGGCTTCGTGGTGCTCACGGACGCCTACCGAGCGTTCGTGACCCAATCAGGGCTGTCCGACGAAATTCTGCGCCTGGCAAAAGCGGCCGACGACGACGACATGGGCGCTCTGGAGGAGAAGGCCCGGGATATTCGGTGCCTCTTCGAAGCAGTATCGATTCCGGAGAACGTCAACCGCGCCATCGTTGAGGCCTATGAAACGCTCGGCGGCGGCCCCGTGGCCGTTCGTTCGTCCGCGACCGCTGAGGACCTGCCGGGGGCTTCGTTCGCCGGCCAACACGACTCCTTCCTGAATATTGAGGGAACCGAAGCGGTCTGTGCGGCAGTCCGGCGTTGCTGGGCCTCTTTATGGAACCCACAAGCATTAGCGTACCGGCGTCGACGCCAGATGCACCTCGATGATGTCGCCATTGCCGTGGTGGTTCAACGCATGATTGAGGCCGAACGGGCGGGCGTTCTCTTTACGGCCAACCCGCTCAATCACCGGCGCGATCAGATGCTGTTGAGCGCGTCCTGGGGACTGGGCGAGGCCGTGGTGGGTGGCGAGGTGGACCCCGACCAGTGGGTCGTGGATACCGAGAGCGGGCAGGTCCTGGAGACACACATCGCCGATAAGCAGCTCATTACTGCGAAGGCGAAGGACGGCACGACAACACGAGAGATGCCGGACCATCTGCGAACAGCCCCCACCCTCAATGAGGACGAGGTCGAAAAGTTGATTGCCCTGGGGAAAACCGCGGCTTCTTTTTTCGGCGCCCCACAGGACATTGAATGGGCTTGGGCCGACGACGGCGTCACCTACCTGGTTCAGTCCCGGCCCATCACCACCTTGTTCCCCCTGCCGGAACCGCTCCCGAATCCGGCGAACGGTCTGCGTCTGTATCTCTCGCTCAATGTTCACGCACAGCAGATGGTCGAACCGCTCACAACAGCGGGCCTCGAGTGGTGGCGTGTGCTGATGGCCGGCTTCGCCTACGCCGCCACACACAATCCACAAGTGAACGTATCCTGGTACAAGGTTGGGGCCCGTCGCATGTTCATCGACGCGACCGAACTGCTCCGCAAGCGAAAGCGGTGGAGCAAGTTCGGCGAGGCGTTGAGCGACAAGGATCCGATTACGACAGAAGCCGTGCTCGCGTTCGGCCGACGAGACGGGGACGCCATCATCAACAAAGGCCGCGGCTTCCGCATTCCACTGCGGATGGTCCCGCTGGTGCTACGGCTCGGATACCGGTCATTACTCTCCGCACTTTCACCAGCCCGACAGCGGAACCGGCTCCGACGCGAAACGGATGCGGCGATCCGGGCCTTGAACGACGAGGCGTCACGGCTTTCGGGCGTCTCCGAGCGAGTACGCTTCATCGAGGAGGTGCTCGCTCGTCGTGGTGCGGTAATCTGGCTGATTCCGGTTGCGGTGATGTGGCCGGGCCTCTTGGCAGAGAGCGCACTCAAAGCACGTTTGAAGCACTGGTTTGGCGACGCCGGCGACTTGCGTTCGATCCAACGGGCGCTGCCGCACAATCCGACGACGGAAATGGGCCTGGAACTGTGGCGACTGGCCGATCGGCTCAAGGCCGAAGGGACGGAACCCTCGGCCAACCTTCCCGCGGTGAAGGAGTTTCTCGCCCGGTACGGCCATCGAGCGGTGTGGGAGATCGACCCGGGCGTGGCTCGATGGGCCGAAGACCCAAGCTATGTGCTGGAGGTGTTGCGCGGGTACATGTATCATGATCAGGAGGCCGATCGAGAAAAGCAGTTTCAAGAGCATCTTGCGGAAGCCCAGGTGGCGGCCGAAGCGCTGGTTGCCGAGGTTCGGTCGCAGAAGGGCCGAATCCAGGCGTGGATTACGCGGCGGTTGATTCGACTCTACCGGGAAATGGCGGGCTTACGTGAGCAACCGAAATTCGACGGTGCGAGGATGATCGCTCTTGCCCGGAAGATTCTGCACGCCGCCGGGCAGGAACTCGTGGAACAGGGACGGCTCGACGATCCTGAAGATGTGTTTTTTCTCACCTTTGACGAGTTACGAAAAGCAGATACGACGGACGATCCGGACATCGATCTGCGGGCTCTGGCGGCGAAGGCACGTGATGAATACCGGCAGGAGCTGGAACGACGGGCAGTTCCGAGATTGATGACGAGCACAGGCGAGTGCATCTTCGGCGTGGCTACAGAGGAGACCGAGGGTGTCCTGACCGGGGTCCCCGTCTCGCCTGGTGTGTACGAAGGAAGGGTACGGATCATCATCAGCCCTGTGTCGGACCGTCTCGAGCAGGGTGATGTCATGGTGTGTCAGGGTACGGATCCCGCCTGGACGCCGCTCTTTCTCAGCGCCGGAGCACTGGTGATGGAAACCGGCGGGGCTGTCTCGCATGGGTCGGTAGTCGCGAGAGAATATGGTTTGCCGGCCGTTGCTGGAGTCCAGGCGGCCACAGAGCAACTGCGCGACGGAATGCTCGTGCGGGTCAACGGTGAAACGGGCGAAGTAAAGATACTTGATTGACACGATCCGCCCAAGGCCGATTCAAAAACGCCAATTTCGCCGCAGCCGACCTTGTCGTTGCCTGATGAAAAGGATGCCTGACCCATGCTCGATATGCTGCTCTGGCTGAGCCATACGCTTGATCGGTCCATCCCGCTGTGCCCGCTGCACCGGGCAACCGGGCTGTATTGCCCGTTCTGCGGCGGTCTGCGGGCAGTCCGTCTGCTCCTCCGCGGGCATCTCCTGGATGCGTTCCGGATGAACCCGCTCTTCGTGCTCTCGCTGCCACTTCTCGGCCTCCTGGCGGTTCGCCCTCGTTGGGCTCGCCGGAAAGGGCTGCTTGTGGCGGCGGTGGTCCTGATTTTCCTGTACGGGATTGCCCGCAATATACCCGTATGGCCGTTCGATCTGTTGGCCCCGCCATAAGATGCACAACCACGGAGGCATAGCTCCGGCCGGAATCCGGTCGGGTCCACCCGAGCCGGCCCGACAGCCGAGCATCTTAAACCGCATCGACCGCCGTTGCGGTGGCCGTTTCTGTTTCTCGGAACCAGCCCCGCGTTCGCAGACAGACTTTCACCAGCATCAGCATCACGGGTACCTCGATGAGCACGCCGACCACCGTCGCCAGTGCGGCGCCGCTCCCCAGCCCGTATAACATGGTGGCTGTGGCAATGGCGACCTCGAAGTGATTGCTCGCACCGATCATCGCAGACGGAGCGGCGTCCTCGTAGCGGAACTTGAGCAACCGGGCGATGCCGTAGGTCAGGCCAAAGATCAGCCAGGTCTGGATGAACAGCGGGATGGCGATCCACAGGATTGTCAGCGGGTTGTCCAGGATGGTCTCCCCCTTAAAGCTGAACAGCAGCACCAGTGTGCCCAGCAGGGCGATGATCGCGATGGGCGTCAGGATGTGCAGGAACCGGGCCTCGAACCACTCCAGCCCCTTCGCCTTGATGATCCACCTGCGCGAGAAATAGCCGGCGATCAGCGGCAGAGCCACGTAGATGCCGATCGACAGGAGCAGTGTCTCCCAGGGCACAGGCATCTCGTTGACTCCCAGGAGCCAGCGGCCCAACAGCCCGTAGAGCACCAACATCGTGAGCGAGTTGATCGCCACCATCACCAGCGTATGGCCCTGATTGCCACGGGACAGGTACCCCCACATGAGCACCATCGCCGTACAGGGGGCGATGCCCAGCAGGATGGTACCGGAGATATACGACCGCCACAGTACCACCTCGGAGCCGTCTCGGAGAATCTCGGTGCCCGGGATGAACCCCCGGAATACGAAACCAAGGAAGAACGTCGCGATGGCGAACATGGTGAACGGCTTGATCCCCCAGTTGACGATCAGCGTCAGCAGGACGGGGCGGGGGCTCTTTCCGGCGCGGACGACCTCGGCGAAGTCGATCTTCACCATAATCGGGTACATCATGAAGAACAGTGCGATGGCAATGGGGATCGATACAACCGGGGCGCCGTCCACATAGATCGCCATCCCGTCCAGCGACTCGGCCACACCGGGCGCAAGCTTGCCCAGAAGGATACCGCCAATGATGCACAACACCACCCAGATCGTCAGGTACCGCTCGAAGACGTTAAGGTTTTTCGCTCTCTCCACTGCGCTCGATTCGTCAGCCATATTCACACTCCTGTTACTGTGTCCGCTTTCTTCGCCGTAACGTTCAAGCTAGTCACAAAATCGCTCGGCTGCGTGCCGGGGGGCAATTTTTGTGATATCTCGGCGAACAGTTCATCGTCCCCCTCGGCCAGCCGGTCGGTGTAACGGGAGCTTGACTCGAAGACCGCATCGACCAATCCCGCCGCCCGGACCATCTCCCGCATGTCGTCCACGAGTGCGGCCCCGGCGATGCAGCCGACCAACGCCCGAACGGACTTCCGGACGGCTTTGGGCAGCGGTCGTAGCAGGGCCAAGTCGGAAATCGCGGCCCGCCCGCCCGGTTTGAGCACCCGAGCAATTTCCCGCCACACCTGGTGCTTGTCCGGGGACAGGTTGAGTACGCAATTCGAGATGACAACATCGACGCTGGAATCGGCCACCGGCAGGTGCTCGATCTCGCCCAGCCGGAAATCGACGTTTGACAGCCCCGTCGCCCCCTTGAACGATTTCGCGTTGGCCCGGGCCTTCTCCACCATGTCGGGCGTCATGTCGACGCCGATTGAGCGGCCGGCGGCGCCGACCTTGCGTGCGGCGATGAACACGTCAAAACCGCCGCCCGAGCCGAGGTCGAGGACGGTCTCGCCCGGTCGGAGCGACGCGACCGCGGTCGGGTTGCCGCAGGAAAGCCCCAGGTTCGCCCCCTCCGGCAGTTCCGCAAACTCATCTTCTCCATAGCCCAACGCCGCCGCGAAGGAGTCCGCCGTCGTCTCCTCGCCGCAGCAAGTGTGTTCGATGCAGGAGCGGTTGTCGCGAGCTCTCTTCCCGTATGCATCGCGGACGGACCGGCGAATGGCTTCGTCACGTTCGACTCCCTGGCCCCCATTCGGGCGGTCCGGTTGCGTCAACGAGTCGGGCAGTGCCTCGACAAATGCCCTGATCTCGTCGCGCACCCGCCGATAGCACCCGAGGGCCTCTTCCTCGTCCTTTGCCGCCTCGGCGAGTTTCGGCGGGTCGTCGAAGCCGACGTGCACCACCCGTGCATCGCCCGGGAACATCGGGCAGGACTCGTGGGCGGCGCCGCACACCGTGACGACAACGTCGAATGGCACGTCCATCAGTTCGCTGACATTCTTCGATCGGTGGTGCGAGATATCGACGCCCGCCTCGGCCATCACCCGGACGGCCAGCGGATCGAGGCCGTGGGTTTCGACGCCGGCCGAGTACGGCTCGACCACGTCGGCCTTGAGATGTCGCGCCCAGCCCTCGGCCATCTGGCTGCGGCACGAGTTGCCGGTGCAAAGAAACAGGACCTTCAGTCTGTCGTCCATCGGACCTCCTTGTCAGTTCTTGTAGTGGCGGCACAGTTCTTCGAGCGGCATTTCCCGGACGGAGCTCAGTCGCCGGGCATCCTCGCGGGCTTGCTCGTCCGCGGCCAGACATTCGAAAGCGATTTCGCGTACCTTCAGCACACAGGCGGCCAGCGGCCCGTCGTTCAGGCGATAGTAAGCCCATTTCCCATCCCGACGTATCTCGACAAGCCCGGCCCGGCGCAGGATGGTCATATGGCTGGAGACCGTCGAAGGGGCCAGCCCCAACAACTCGATCATCTGGCAGACGCAGAGCTCGCCATTGCGGAGCGCCATCAGCGCCCGCACCCGGTTTTTCTCCGACAACGCCTTCATCGTGGCCAGAAACTCGTCCATTACTGCCTCCTTCCGTGCCGGGGCGGCGGAGAACTCACTTCGCCATCTACCGAAGTGTAGCAGGCCGGCTCGATTCTGTCAAGCGCAATTTCCCGCAGATCGGACAAAACCGCTCTGTCACCAGAAAATTCCTATGATAGTTATAGGTTTTTCTTGACTTGCCGCGTGTATCGTGGGAAAATGGCGGTGTGGACGGAACGGAAACCGAAGGAGTTTTTCTCTTGATTTGCCCCTGTCATTTAGGAACACGCGATCATGTGGGCGAGATCGAAGAAAATTGAGTGCATACTGCCCGGTCTTGTGGTCGCCGGCCTGATTGTCGCAACCAGCGGCTGTGCGTCCGGCCCGAAGGACGACATCTCGTACCTCGACTGGATGGTTGAAGCGGCACCGGAGCGGGCCGAGCTGCCCGAACTGTCGGATGAATCGACCGTCGAGGACCTCGAACGGTATGCCGTGCTGAATAACCCCGGCGTACAAGCGGCGTATCACGATTGGCAGGCGGCCCGGTACAGGCCGTCCCAGGAAGAGACGCTGCCGGACCCGATGCTGATGCTGAGCTACGACGACATCATGGCCCAAACGGCGGTCGGGCTGAGCCAGCGGTTCCCGTGGTTCGGCGTGCGGAAGTTGCGGGCGGAGGCGGCGACCGAGGCCGCCCGGAAGGCCGAACAGCGGCTCATCGCCGCCCAGCTCGAGGTGTCGGCCGAAGTCCGTCGAGCATACGCCGAGCATTACTATCTGGCCCAGTCCGTCGTGGTGACTCGCGAGAACCGTCGGCTCGTCGAGCAGCTCGAGGCCGTGGCCCGAGCCCGGTTCCGGGCGGGCGAAGGCGCGTATCGCGAAGTGGTCCGCGCCCAGGTCGAACTGGGCCAGCTCGACGACCGCCTGCGGGAGCTGGCCGACCTGACGGGCGCCTCGGCGGCCCGGCTGAACGCCGCAATGGGCCGGCCGACCGATGGCCCGGTGCCCGAACCGACGGCGGTCCCGGCCCCAACGATCGAGCCGGACGCCGCCCAGCTCCTGGTCTGGCTGGTCGAATCCAATCCCGAGCTGGCCGAACTCGAACACGAGGTGGACCGCCGGCAAACTTTGGTCGACCTGGCCGGCAAGCAGTACTACCCGGAGCTGACCGTCGGCGCGGATTACGTCGTCGCGTCGGACATGTCTCGCGGCTCGACCCCGATTATGGCGAGCGTCGGGGTCACCCTGCCCGTATGGCGGGGGAAATACGACGCGGCGGTGCGTGAGAGCCGCCAGGCGGTGCGGTCGGTCTTGCAGGCCCGGCAGGACCGCGTCAACCGGCTGGGCGCCCGTCTCCGGATGGCCCTGTACGAGTTCCGCGACGCGGAACGGAAAGATGAACTATACCGCGAAACGCTGATCCCGAAGGCCCGCGAATCGCTGGATACCGCATTGGCTGATTACGCGGCGGGCCGGGCCTCGTTCAACGACGTGGTCGATGCTACTCGCATTTATCTGGAATTCGAGCTGTCACATCGCCGGGCACTCGCCGATCGCGTGATCGGCCACGCCGAGCTCGAGGCGCTTATCGGGCGACCGCTGCCCGGCGAAGACCGGGAGGATGATTGAAGAAAGGAGGCGTTATGAAGAAGGCGTTGCTGTTTGTGCTGTTAGCTGCCGCACTGTTGCTGTCGTTTGTCGCGGGATGTGGACACGGCGCATGCCCCCTGCACTGAGAGGGTCGAAAATGCGAAACTCATTCATCGCCGCAACCGTTGTCTTATTGACCGTAACACTGGCCCTGTTCATGACCGCCGGCTGCTCCGAACAGATGGAACAGGCCGCGCGGGTTGAACAGGACACACCGGAGTTTGTCCAGACGGAGTGTCCGGTAATGGGCGCCCCGATCGATGAGGACATCTATGTGGACCACGAGGGCCAGCGGGTGTATCTCTGCTGCGGGTCGTGCATCCAGCGGTTCCAGGACAATCCGGACGAGTACCTGGCAAAAATCGAGGAGATGCGCGAAGCGCATAAAGCTCATCACCATGATCACGGGCATGGCCACGACTGTGCGTCCTGCGGATCACATTGAGCACCCAGCGGCGCGAGCAACGAGGCAATGGAGGCGTACTCGGTTGCCTGCAGCGGCCGCCAGGTTGGCAGTTCCTGCGAGCCGCTATCGCGGCTCCGGGCGTTCGTTTAAATGTTGTCGCACGAGAAATCAGACACGCTTGAAAAAGGAGGCATGAAAATGCGAAACTCAATCATCGCCGCAACCGTTGTTGTGTTAACCATAACACTGGCCCTGTTCATGACCGTCGGCTGCTCTGAGCAGGTGGAACCGGCCGCCCAGGTCGAACAGGACACGCCGGAGTTTGTCCAGACGATATGCCCGGTGATGGGCGTTCCGATCGATGAGAACATCTATGTGGAACACGAGGGCCAGCGGGTGTATTTCTGCTGCGCGCCGTGCATCCAGAGGTTCGAAGACAACCCGGACGAGTACCTGGCAAAAATCGAGGAGATGCGCGAAGCCCATGAAAAAGGGCAGCAGCACGATCATGATGCCGACCACGACCACCATGACCACGATCATCACGGCCACGACCACGCACATTAATTCCCTTTGAGATGGCGAGGTCTTTCGTAGTCGAAGATACAAGGAGGAACTGATGAAGATTGGAATCCCCCTGTTTGGAGTGCTGTTCGCAATGGCGTTACTGATGTCGTCGGGCTGTTGCAAGGTCCCCGCCCTGGTTATGCATGGCATGGATTCACTGGGCGGTTCGGAATCGGCTCAAGAGCTATGCCCGGTGATGAACAACGAAATCAACGAAGAGTACTCGGTCGTCCACGACGGCAGTCAGATTTATTTCTGCTGCGAGCCGTGCATCTCGACCTTCGAGGAAGACCCCGACAGGTATCTGGCAAGCTCAGACGGTCGGTCCGGACCTGGCGTAGCCCTCTCCTGCCATTGACCTTGGCCGGCGGCAAACGCCCTGAGGAGTGACAACATGCGGAATATCCTGACTATTCTAAAAATGATCCGAATAACGGGGATGTCGCTCATCATCGTCGCTCTGGTGGCGGGGGCGCTGCTGACCGGCTACGCGGTCCGGGGGTGGGTCGCCCCCCCCTCTCCGCCGGACGACGCACACGCGGAGCACGCCGAGGCGGACCATGACCATGATCACGCGGAACATGCCGAGGCGGACGGCAACGAACTATGGACCTGCTCGATGCATCCCCAGGTCCAGCTTCCCGAGCCCGGCCTGTGCCCGATCTGCAACATGGACCTCATCCCGCTCGATGACGCGCCCACGGAGCCCCGGACCTTCACCACCAGTCCCGAAGCGGCGGCACTGATGGGAATCCGCGTTCGCCCGGTCGAACGCCGGACCGTGCATGCCGAGGTCCGATTGTCGGGCAGGGTGACTTCCGACGAGAGGCGGATCGCGAGAATCTCCGCCTGGGTGCCGGGCCGGATCGAGCGGCTGTTCGTCGATTTTACCGGCACCGAGGTGAGACGCGGCGACCCGATGGTGGAACTGTACAGCCCCGAGCTGTACTCGGCACAGACCGAACTGCTCAGGGCGCTGGAGAGCCGCGGGCCACTTCGTCCCGATGAGCCGGGCCAGGACCTGCTGCGGAGCACGACCGACCTGATGGTCGGTGCCGCACGCGAGCGGCTGCGGCTGTGGGGCCTGACCGAGGATCAGATTCGCGAGATCGAGGAACGCGGCCACGCCACCGACACACTGACGATCACCGCCCCCGCCGGCGGCACGGTCATCCGGCGGCACGTCGAAGAGGGCGAATATGTCCGGACCGGGGCACCCATCTACAGCATCGCCGATCTGAGCCACGTGTGGGCGATGTTCGACGCCTACGAGAGCGATCTGCCCTGGCTCCGCTGCGGCCAGGAGGTCGAGTTCACCGCCCGGAGCTATCCGGGCGAGACGTTCCGGGGCCGGGTCTCCTTCGTTTCGCCCACCGTGACCGACAGAACT
>PWKM01000281.1 GCA_003559755.1 Planctomycetota bacterium | reverse complement strand
CGTCCCAGCCCATCGGGTGGTCCTCGAACAACTGGAACTCGTTGCCGCGCCCGCCCCGGAGCACCTCGCGGCCCGAGGCCTTGTCCGTCACCGAGGTCAACTCGCCGTTCCGGTTCAACCGCACCAGCAAGCACTCGTTCTCGAGCAGCCGCTTGCTCGCCCGCAAGCCGGCGGCCGGTCCGGCTTGCTCCACGGCGGCGTCGCCCGCCACCAGTCGATGGACGGCGTACCCCATGGCGGGCACCCGGGCGGACCGGAACAGCACTCGCCCGTCGGCCAGCCGCTGGGTCGGGACCGGCTCGCCGTCGGGGTCGAGCACCGTCGGATGTGCGAGGTTCTTCGGCGGGCGGACGGCGACCACGCCCGCCCGCGGCCAGGAGAGCGTGTTCCAGACGACGACGGCCCGGCCCGCGCCGCGGGTGTCGATGTGATCGGCCAGCCCGTCGAGGGATGCTTCGGCCGCCTCGTCCGCCGTCTCCAGCGCTTCGGCGAGCTGCTTTTCGGCCAGTTCGTACACCTCGCGGATGGACGAGCCGGGGAGCACGTCGTGGAACTGGTTGACGAGTACGAGCCGCCAGGCGTCGTTCAGTGTGTCCTGCCGGTATTCGCCGCCGTGCGCCAGGCCGATCGCCCCGAGCAGTTCGGCGTCCCGCAGGGCGAGTTCACACCGCCGGTTCAGCCGTTTCGTGCGCCCCTGCGTGGTGTACGTTCCCCGGTGGAATTCGAGGTAGAACTCCCCGACCCATCGGGGCAGGTCGCTGCTCTGCTCGGCGAGCCGTTCGAAGAACTCGCTGATGAAGCCGGGCCGGCATCGGGGCAGCCCCTCGGTGTTTTCGGCTCGTGCCGCGAACTCGATCATCTTCGGGGTCGGGCCGCCCCCGCCGTCGCCGTATCCGTATTGATAGAGGATCGGCTTGCTGTGCCCCTTCTCCTGGTGCCGCCGTTCTGCCTTTATCAAGCTGCCCGGGTCCACCCTCGAGTTGTAGCTGTGGGCGGGCAGGAAGTGTGTGAGCACCTCGCTGCCGTCGATGCCCTCCCACACGAACGAGTTGAACGGGAAGGAGTTGGTGTCGTTCCAACTGATCTTCTGGGTGGTGAAGTAGTCGATCCCCGCCTTGCGGAGGAGCTGGGGCGTCTGGGCGTTGTAGCCGAAGACGTCGGGCAGCACCAGCACGTTCACGTCGATCCCGAATTCTTCCCGGGCGAAACGCTTGCCGAACAGGAGTTGCCTGACGAGCGATTCGCCGGAGGGGACGTTCTGGTCGGGCTCGACGTACATCGCGGTCGAGACCTCCCACTGGCCCGCCTCGACCGCCTCGGTGATCTGCCGGTAGAGCTCGGGGTACCGCCGCCGGGTCGCCTCGTACAGGTAGGCCTGTGTTTGGGTGAAGCGGAAGTCGGGATAGCGCCGCATGTAGTTGATGACGCTGGCGAACGTTCGCGGGCACTTGCGGGTGGTCTCGGCGAGCGGCCACTTCCAGGCGACGTCGATGTGTGCGTGGCCGGAGAGGGTGACCTCGGTGGCCGACGGGCTGGCCGGCCGCTGGAAGAGCGGGCGGAGGATGCGGCGAACGCGGGCCGCCTCCTGCTCGAGGTCGTCGGCGTCGAACCGGAAGGCGTTGGTTGCCCGTTCGAGCAGGTGGACGAGTTCGGCCGCTCGGGTCGTGTCGGGGGCCAGGTGGTCGTACAGGTCGAGCAGGAACCGGAGGTCCCAGGCGAGCTGTCGGACGGTTTCGTTGACCGCTGCCAGCTCGATCCGCCTGACACGGGGCAGTTCGTTGAGCCGGCCGAAGTCGTCGTTTGCGCCCGCCTCGACGTACACCTCGAACTGCTGCCCGGCGGGTGCGCCGGAGCCGAGCGGCAGCTCGTCCCGATATCGGTTCAGCCCGATGACGGGCACGCCGTTGATGAAGGCGACCGCTTCGCCGCCGACCGCGATCCGGGCCACCGGGCTGCGGCCGGCCAGCGATTCGGGCATTGTGAACCGTAGCCGGAACCAGGCGGTCTGCCAGGGGCCGCCCCATTCATCGCCGAGCTTGCACGCCCGGTAGGCCTGCCCGGCCGCTTCCCGGGGGCTCACGTGCTCTGGTGTCTCCCAGATCGCCACGTCGTCAATGGGGACCTGATCGACATAGATATGCCTCTCGATGTAATCGGTTTTCGCCTCGGCCGTCCCTCGAACTCTGTCCAGCATAGTCTTTCTCCTTCGGTCAGTCGCCCTGTCCGAGCGGGGGGAGCGCCGCGTCGAGCTTCTCGTTCAGGTCGTGTATCGCCCGTTCGATATCGGCTTTCCATCGCGGGTTGGCCGGGTCCTTGTGTGCGTGGATGACGCTCCTCGATGCGGGGACCAGCCCGCCGTGTCCGTTCCCGTCGAACGCCGCCGCCACGTCGCTCGCCTCGGCGCCCTGGGCTCCGAACCCGGGCAGGAGGAGGAGCGTCCTCTGCATCCGCCGGCGCAGTGCGGGGATGTCCTCGGCGAACGTCGCCCCGACCACCGCCCCGACGGCGCTGTAGCCGCGCTCGCCGATGCTCGATGCGCCCCACTCGTTCACCAGGTCGGCCGCCCGCAGGTACAGCGGGTCGGCGTCTTCCGCCCTGCCCTGGATTTCGTAGGCGGAGGGATTGCTGCTTCGGACCATGACGAAGATGCCGCGCCCCGCCTCGGCGGCCACGTCGAGGAACGGGCGGACGCCCTCGGACCCGAAGAAGGGGACGATGGTGACCGCGTCGGCCTCGCCGGTGTGTGCGAGTTCGCCCTCGATCTCCGTCCGCCCCAGGTGGGCGGCAGCGTATGCGGCGGCGGTGCTCCCGATGTCCGACCGCTTCACGTCGGCGATGACCACCAGGCCGGCGTCGCGTGCCGCCGAGCAGGTGGCCTCGAACGCCTCGTAGCCGTGCGGGCCGAAGAGTTCGTAGAACGCGGCCTGGACCTTGACGGCGGGCACGCGCGGGGCGGCGATGTCGATGATCGCCCGGTTGAACGCGAGGAGCATCTCGGCCCCGGCCCGGGCGCGGTCCGGCCACCGGTCGAGCGCCGGCCGCCGCAGCTCGTCGGGGATCATGGCAATTCGCGGGTCGAGCCCGACGGCCAGCCGGCTCTGCTTCGCCTCGATTGCGTCGATCAGTCGGTCGGCAAAATTCGGCATTTGCGAAATCCTTTTAGCCGGTTTCTCGTTCGGAGAAAAGGGGGGGCTGAACGGGCAGGCAGCCGCCTGCCACGTCCTCTACCAGTTTAACAATTGGGGCAACGGACACGTTGCCCAGTTCCTTGGGTTCCAGCTTATGCAATCCTCCGCCATAGACGCGCCCTTCGCCGGTCAAGGCGTCTGTCGCCAACGAGCGCAGGATGGCCCATGTTCGTCGGAGCAATTCGGGATTCCTCTGGAAGGTCGGGGCAAGAAACGGTTTCGGGTACAGAAGAAGATAAACATTCGCCGTCACTGCGCGGGAGTGGTTCAGGATGAATCGAAACGGAACCGCATTGTCCTGGCTGCTTCGGCCCATGTACGTACAGAGGAGGGGGGCCGGGGCACGGGTTTCCTGAGAATACCACGGGGTTCGATGTCGAGACAGGTAACGCTGGTCCACCCCGAGTTCCTTGCCGTGCCGAAGATATTTCCACAATGCGGGATATTTCTTTTTCAGTATTGTTTCCGGCAGATCGCACGAGAGGAGAAAGAGCTTTTTCTCGACCTTCGGATCCCCTCGCTCATCTGCAAGAACTTCATCGGTTTTGAGAAAACGGGGGCTGGGCAACAGAGGGACAAGAAATTGCGAAGGAAGGTTCCACTCTTCGATTTCTTCCGGGGACAAAACGAAAAACTTGTTACATCCGGTAGCAATCCCGCGTTTGATGTCGAACAGTTTGTTCAGAGGATGCCCGGATTTCGGAGGCGACACGTCTTGCGTTCGCGGAAGCCGTGTCCACTTGTTGGTTGCGGACAACTCCAGCGAACTGATGGGTTCAGAAATATCGGGACGGGCGAGGGTGCCGCCCAAATCAAACCGAATCTCATGGTCCGGCGGAGGCGGAGCGTTCTCAAACAGTAGAACCGCCGACGAAACAAGCGCGTCGTCGAACTGCACAGAATCCGACCGGAACCGGTGAACCCGGCGAAGCGTGACCTGTTTCAACAGAAACTGCTTGACAGCCCGACCGTAATTGACGTCCATGAACTCGCTGGGAACAAGCCACGCGCCGATTCCCCCGGTGGTCATCCACGCCGTCGACAACAGCATGAAATAGGCATAAAGGCCCGTCAGACCGCTCAAACGAACTCCCGCATGCCGATGTACAGCGAAGCGGAGCTCTTTCTTTTGGTCGGGTGTTAAGTGGTGGTGGCGTACGTATGGCGGATTGCAAATGAGCAGGTTGTACTTGTCTTCTTCTTTTTCCGGTGGATGGGTCCGCGTGAAATCGGAGATGGAAAGACTCAACGCTGTCTTTCTCCAGAGCGTCCGAACCGGGTGGGCGTAATGGGGGTCGGTCTCGTAGCCAACGGCTTTTTTTATTCGAGAAGCGGGCACATGTCTCAGAAGGGCGGAGTAGAAGGCCCCGGTTCCAAAACCGGGCTCGAGGAACCGTACCGGTTCTCCCGCCGGCAATGCCGCAAGGGCGCAACGGAGAATATCATAAGCCAGTTTTCCTGGTGTTGCAAATTGCCCGGCTTCATTTCGCTTTCTTTGCGGAATTGCGGATTCGAGATGGGCGAGCAATCGAATTCTTGCCGCCTCAAGTCGTTCTGTTTCCGTTGGATTTATCATTCGAGTCCGAACTCGGCCAAGTCATCAATGCGGTGTTCCCAGACCCAATCGATGCCTTCCGCCGCTTCGTATCCCAAGTATCCGCTGTCGAAATACCCGCACAGGAACAAAATATACTGCACGGTGTCGCCGTGCTTCCTCCGTAATTGTGTCACTTTGGCGGCTTCTTCCTTTCGCCGCTTATTGGTATTGGTGAAATCGCCGGCGGATTTCGCCTCGATCAGGAGTGGGGACCGATTCGGGCTTCCCAGTAATGGGGCCACTGCAACGTCCACCGGGATACTCACGTTCTTCCCGTCGTCTTTGAGCCCGCCTGCATTGATGCGGAAAGCAAACTCTCCAGCGTTCAAACCGTCGTACGAAACATCACCGGACCGGTCCGTATATCCTCTGCCCTCCAGCCATTCTTTTATTTTGGCGAGTTTTCGGCGTTCCTGGGCATTTCTGACAATCGGGTCCGAGCTTGCCCCGCACAATCGATCTGCAACAATCGTGGTCGCCCGGTCCGATTCGGGACCCGTCGGCGCCCGGTTCTCCCCCCTCCAAGGGAATACATCTTCGTCCTGGAGGCGGGTGATTACCTGAATCATACGCTTGAGATTGGCTGTCAGGTCCTGGTTGGACATCTGGGATGGGACTTTGCCGTGGCGTTCCATCCATGCGAGAAACGATTTCGAAACATCTGCAAGTCCTGCGAGCCGGTCTCGCGCGATCGGCGGTGCTGTTGTCATCCGTAGCGACCAGAGAATGCGCGGGCGCTCTTGAAGAACCTGCGGCGTTAGTTTGGCGAGATGGTCGGTACGGTCAAGCATCACTTCGACGTGCTTTGCAGTCTTTGCTCTTTGGTCTCGATACGTCTTGGGCGCAAATTCGAGGAACCACTCATTATACAAATCTACGGAACGAGCGATGTCTTCCTTCCACCGCTCCGGTCGATTCAAGTTCGCAGCCATCCGACTTCTCCTGTTCTCGGGCACCTCACAGCATAGAGACCGGGTCGATATCGACGGCGACCCGCATCCGTCGGCCGGCCGGGAAGGCCGGTCGGCCGGCAGCTATCATAGCACGGATCACCCCGGATTTTCCACCGAGCAGGAGGATATGATGGCGGTGGCGGTTCTTGATCCGCTCGATGGGGCACGGCATCGGGCCGTGTAGCACCCCGCCGGTCGGGCCGCTCTGCTCCTTGATGGCCCCGGCGATGTCGTATGCCGCCTGTTTCACTTCGCCGGGCACCTCGCCGTCGATGACAATCCGGGCCGCGCGGGAGAACGGGGGGAATCCGAGCTGCCTGCGGTGTTCGAGTTCGGTTTTCGCGAATCCGGCGTAATCGTGCCCGGCGGCGGTCTGCATCGTGTAGTGTTCGGGCTGCCAGGTCTGCACGACGACCAGCCCGCCCTTCGGGCCGCGCCCGGTCCGCCCGGCCACCTGTGAGACGAGCTGGTGGGTCCGTTCGCCCGCCCGGAAGTCGGGCAGGTGGAGGGCGGTGTCGGCGTTGACCACCCCGACGAGTGTGACGTTGGGGAAGTCGAGCCCCTTGGCGACCATCTGTGTGCCGACGAGCACCTTGAAACGCCCGCTGCCGAACGCATCGAGGACCCGCTGATGCGCCCCGCGGCCCCGGACGGTGTCCGAGTCCATCCGCCCGATGGGCACGTCGGGCAACTGCCGGGCGAGCTCGGCCTCCAGTTTCTCCGTGCCCAGCCCGATGGACTTCACCGCGTCCGATTTGCAGTCGGGACAGCGGGCGGGCACCCGCGCCCGGAGTCCGCAGTGGTGGCACATTGCCCGGTCGGCCCGGCGGTGATAGGTCATCGATACGTCGCAGTGCGAGCACTTGAGCGCCCAGCCGCAGCGGGTGCAGAACACATAGGTGGAGAAGCCGCGGCGGTTGAGGAACACGATCGACTGCTCGTCGCGCGACAGCCGGTTGGCGATCAGGCCGAGCAGCCGCTGGGAGAGGAACCGGGACCCGCCCGGGACGAACGACTGTTTCCGCATGTCGACGAGTTCGACTTTCGGCATCGGGCGGCCCTGGACCCGTCCGGGCAGTCGGGCCAGTTCATATTTCCCCTGCCGGGCGTTGCGGTAGCTCTCGAGGGCCGGGGTCGCCGAGCCGAGCACCACGACGGCGCCCGCCTTGTGGCCGCGCACGACCGCCACGTCGCGTGCGTGGTACCGCGGCGCCTGGTCTTGCTTGAAGCTGGTCCCGTCCTCCTCGTCCACCACGATGAGTCCGAGGTTGGGCATCGGGGCGAAGATGGCCGACCGGGCGCCGACCACCACCTGGACCTCGCCCGACTGGATCGCGTGCCACTGCTCGCGGCGGCGGCCCTCGGTGAGGTTGCTGTGGAGGACGGCGATGTGCTCGAACCGGGCACGGAACCGGCGGACCGTCTGGGGGGTGAGCGATATCTCGGGGACGAGGACGATCGCCCCGCCGCCGTCGGCGACGACCCGGTCGATCGCCTGCAAGTACACCTCGGTCTTGCCGCTGCCCGTCACCCCGTGGACCAGCACGACTCCTCCGCCGCCCCGGCGGTGCAGGCCGAGTATCCGCCGCAGGGCCGAGTCCTGCGCCGGCTCGAGCTCGGGGGCGACCGTTTCGGACTCCGACGGCTCGACCGAGAGCAGCGGGTCGTCGTCCACCTCCTCCCGGCCCAACACCACCAGCCCCTTCTTCGCCAGAGCCCGGATTGTCGCCGTGGAGCAATCGGCCAGGCCGGCCAGTTCCTGCAAGGTCGCCGTGTGCTCCAGTGTGGACAACACGTGGAGGGCGTGTGCCTGCTTGGGCGACCGGTCCTCGAGCGCCTCGACCTCGTCCGCCACCCGGTCCGGCTCGACGGCCGGGCGGACGACCGTCTGCATCCGGTGGCGGATAGCCCGCCGTACGCCGCCCGGCAGGGCCGCCTCCAGAGCTTGCCCCCAGGAACAGCAGTAGTAGTCGGCGATCCAGCGGGTCAGCTCGAGCATCTCGGCCGAGATGAGCGGCCCGTCATCGAGCACCCCTTCGATATCGAGGACCCGGTCGAGCTCGGTCGCATCGGACAGCCCGACGCAGTAGCCGTCGACGGCCCGCCCTCGGAACGGGGCGCGGACCCGCCGGCCGGGGACGACCTCGCCACGGAGTCCCTCGGGCACTTGATAGGTGAAGGTCTGGTCCACCGCCAGGTTCAGCGCGATGTCGGCATAAAGGTCGGGCATCGATCGGTCGGTGTTGACGGGAATCGGGTAATCAGCCGTCATTATAGCGGACGGCGATGCCGGCTCAAGACTCCCGCCCGCTCGCGACGGCAGAAACAGCAGGACGATTCAACGGGTTCTGCGGGGTAGGTGACGCTGTGGGGGATGACCCGAGGGGGGGCAGCGGCCGGTCAGGGGAGTTCCAACTGCAAGACGTATTCCTTCCATGCCCGTTCCAGCCGGTCGATGTCGCGGGTAAAGCTGGTCTTGAACGCTTCTTCGGGGTCCTCGCCTTCCCGCAGCTTCCGCATGTAACGAGCGAACCGTTCCTGTCCGGCGTAATTCATCAGGAAGTAAACCAGCGACCAGCCCTGGGCGTATGCGAGCGAGTCGTACTCGGCTCGGCCGAACGTCATCAGTTTATCGAGCGGGTGGTGCCGGTCCTGCCGGATCGCATGCTGTAGTTGCATGAGGCGGATGCGGGGCTTGACGCCGGTGACCAGCCGGCCGTTCTGCCATCGGCTGGTTTCGAAGTAAACCGCCAGCCCTTCATCGAGCCACAGCGGCGGGCGCTGCCTGAGGGCGAGGCCGAGGAAGTGGTGGGTCGCCTCGTGGTACAGGGTGCTGAGGGTGTGGTGCTCCTCGGTGCGGCGTTTGTAGGCCACGATCTGGGACCGCCCGTCGCTCGATCTGCGGTAGAAGCCGAGGGCTCTCTCCGGGAGGTTGGCTCCCAGTTCCTCGGCGTAGGCGCGAAAGTCGTCTTCCTTCTCGAAGATCAGCAGCTCGGTCTTCTTTCTCTGTGCCCCGTCGGGCACGCCGAAAATCTGCTGGAATTCCCGGTACAGTTGCTCCATGGCCTGGCCGGCGTTCCGGCAGACGTGCGGGCCGATGTCCGTCTTGATCACGAAGTTGGGTGTCTCGAGGGTGAACGGCAGGAAGGCTCCCTCTTCCTGGAACGAAACCTGGCGGGTGACCCGACTGCCGTCGATGTCTGTCACCTGGAAGGTCACCGACTCGATGTCTGCGGCGGGAAAATCGCGGACGCCCGCCCTGGTGCGGATGCGGACGCCTTCGCGGTTCAGGCGGACGAGGTTGCCGCTGACCTGGTCACCGCGGCGGAGATGGACGATGCCCGGGGCGGCGCCCGCTGAGCAGGCGACCAGGATCGTCAGCAGGAAGGGTATGGTCCTGCGCACCATAGGGTTCACCTGTATGATCGTTCTCGACCTCTATCCCATTATACGCCGGGTCGGGGCTTTCGACAAGCAATCCCCCGACGGTAAATTTGTGAAAAAATGTGCCGGCCCTCCTTTTGCCCGGCCACCATCACGGGCGGGCCGCCCGGACCGACCGCCGTCGGCGGTCGTCGGTACGCTCGCCGGGTATGTTCTCGGCACGAATCCCGCCCGCTTGAGCGATCAGACGCCCCATTCAACCGTTCAGCTCGACCTGTCATTCGGCGGGGCTGGTGCGCACGTCAATCTCCGCTCCGCAGGGCCCACATCCCCGGTCGGAAGTCGTCCAGCCGAAGTGCCTCGACCCGTCCGTCGCCGAACAGCACGTTTGCCCGCCCATCGTGGCGGAGAGCGATCAGGTCATCGGTGTCGGCCTGCTCCGGATCGGGCAGGCCATCCCGGTCGTCAAAATGGCGCTGGATGACCCATCCGTGGTAGTCCATGGCGACGATGGTGCCGGCCCCGGGCGCCTCCCGAGTCCTGCCGAGGACGGCATTATAGCCAAAGCTGCATTCGCCGGCCGGTGTGGTCGGTTCCCAGTGTCCGGGCATGCCCGCCTCGAGCGTCAGGAGTGCCAGGGCCGTGGTGTACGCCCGGCCGCCATATCCGCCCCATACACAGATGCTTGTGGGCCAACTCCCGTCGTTGTCCTGGCGGTCGGTCAGTTCCTCCGGCCAGACGTTCTGCTCCCAGTCCTCCCAGGCGCTGCCGCCCAGTACCGAGTTGGCCAGCGTCATGTAATAGTAGTAATACAGAGACCTGCGGCTGCCCAGGTCTGTGGCGAAGGTGAAGTAGTTCGTCGAATCGTGGAGCCGGTCGAGCACACCGCGCGCCCGGCCGCTGTTGGTGGTGTGGCTGGCGGTGCTCCCCGGTCGGTGGCCCATCAGCAGCCGTGCGAGCATCGAGATGGCGGTCGCCGCGTATTTCCGGTGCCCGGACTCGCCTCTGTTCCAGTGTGGTCCGAAGCGGTAAAAGCCGCGGTAGTCGCTGCTGTGGACCATGTTCCGGAGCAGCCCGTCCATGCGGTCCCGGCAGAACATCGCGCCGGTGCCGCCGACGCCGACCAGCCCTGCCTTCTGCCCCATGTCGATCGCCTGGATGGTCCAGCCCGTGACCGAGATGTCGTTCTTGTGTCCGTCGTAGCCCCATCCGTAGGAGCCGCCGGGCGCCTGTTTGTCCGCGAGGTGCTCGAGGCCGCTCCGGGCCGACGCGGCGGAGTCCTGCCGGCCG
>PWKM01000298.1 GCA_003559755.1 Planctomycetota bacterium | reverse complement strand
CCCCGCGCGGGGGCCGGATCGGGATCGGGGGCGACCAGCGGCTTGCCGTCGTCCACGTTTCCGTATTGGCCGATCCGCAGGATGACATTGCCGTTGGCATCCAGAACGACCACTCGAAACCGGTCCACCTCCGGGGCGAAGGAACGGCCGTAATAGTCCAGAGCGAATCGGCCCTGTTTCTGGCAATGGCACGAGCCGCCGCTGCCGTAATGGCCGTCCGCCCCGACCGGGCCGAACAGCCAGTCGGCGCCTTCCACCCAGGCGTCGGGCCGCGTCATGTCCTTGGCCCGATCCGGTCGCCGGGCTTCCGGAAGAGGGATGACGCCTCTCGGCGTCAGCGCCCGCATGTTGCCAGGAACGAATCTCATCAATGTGCAGCCGCGCCGGTTGAAATAGGGCTGTCCGTCCAGGTACGGCGTGCTGGCGGCCAGCAGCCAGACCTGTCCGTCCCGGCCGAGGTGCACGTCGTTGTCCATGCCGATTCCGGGGGCCACGTCCATCTGGCTCACGCGTCCGTGAATGTCGAAGATGTGCAGCTCATGCCCGCGATGGCGGCCCGGCCAGATGGGCGGCGTATAGGATTCGCTGCGGAACACTTCCGCGGTGTCCTCGCGGCTTCCCGGCCTGTTCGGATTGATGCAACTGACCAGGATATTTCCCTGGGGCGATATGCTCATGCCGCCGTTGTGCAGCCCGCCCCTGCCCCCGCTCGGCAGCACAATGGCAGACCTTGCCTCGTAGGGCCTCTCGCCCCCGCCCCCGCCGCCGTGGAACACGGTTCGCTCCTCGCCGTAATCGAAGGGGATTTCGCGCCAGGTTCGGGGATTGAATCGGACGATTGCGTTGTAGGTCCGCAGATAGGCGCGCCCTTCCCAATCGAACCCCAAGTCGATCGGATCGGTCGGCAGATTTTCGAGTTGAATCCGGCCCGTTTCCGGATCGACAATCGCCACTTCGGTGAACGATGTCGGATGCGTCTGAGTATCCCACACCAGCATACCCTGCCAGAGCCGACCGTCCACCGGGTGGACCGCCAGGCGCGGACGGCCCCATTGCCAGGCGCGGGCATAGACCAGCTCCCGCTCGGCTTCCTCGGCGAAATCGCGCCGCAACGTCAGCGCATCGTCCTGTACATCCCACAGACGCGCGTTGGCGCGCCAATGGGCCAGGTTCTCCCGGCCTCGGCCGCGTCGGCCAGTCGTAACTTGGGAACCGGTGGTCCATAGCGTGGGCGCGCCCCCGTGAAAATCCATTTCCGTGTGCAAACATCTTACGGGGCCGGCCTCGACGCCGCCGTCCACTCTGCCTCCGCGGCGCGCGCGACCGATGCGTCCGTCCGACAAGGGCCAGGTTTGCGGTTCGGCCGGCCGGTCCGCCGTGCCGAGCGAGTGCAATGAAAGGGGGATGCGATTACCGCTGCGAGTTTGGAGCCCTCTGACGCTCATCGAATTCGCCACCCAAATCTCGTCCGTCTTCGGATGCAGATGGATTTGGCCGGGATGCTGAACAGGAATAGATGTCAGCAGCGTGCCGGAGGCGTCCAGAACCTGAACGCGATGGTTCCTGTTGTCGGCCACGTAGACCCGGCCTTTCGAGTCGGTGGCGACATCCATCGGGAACCGGAAGCGGTCGTCGCCGTCGCCGTACTCGCCCATGGCCCCGGCGAACAGCATCATCTTTCCGGTTTCGAGATTCAGCACATTCACACCGTGAAGAAAATGGCGGCGTCCAAACGGACCTCTCCTATACCCTCTTGAATAGGCGGTCAGATACAAGCGTTTCCCGTCCGGACAGACCGCCGCGCCATGCGGGTGAAACGGGTGCAACTCGCGTCCGCTGGGGCCCGGCAGCGGCACCGTTGCCTCCTCGATAACGGACGGGGCCTCGGCGATGTTCGCGCCGCCGCTTGATCCGTCCAGGGCCAGCGGCGTGGCCTGCGCCCCGATCAGCCAGACGCGCTCGCCCCGCACGGCCAGCGCGTTGACGGTATGATCCGGCAGCAAGCTGTGCTGCGTCTGGTATTTCTGCCCGACAAACGGATGATGCTCCAGCTTGGACGGCAGCCGTTCGTTGTCGGGCGGGAACTCCTGCCAGGGCAGGCCCTCGACCGCTTCGACCTTGTTGGCGGGAAACGGATACAGTGTGCGCAGATAGTTGCCGTCATGGTCGAACAGCCGCAACTGGGCGCCCAAGCTGTGCCAACGGGATTCGCCGAACCAGACCAGTACGCCCGCCTCCGTCGCCCGCACGAGCAGCGGACCGTCCACCATCCGCTTGTCGGACCAGAACAGGGTGCGCTCCAGTTGCGGCTTGAGCCCCAGCGACACCCGCACGGTGACGGAGTCTTTGTCGTCCACATAGCGGCCGATCTCGTCCTTGCCGTCCCAGACCAGGGTCTGCGCCTTCGAGTTCCACACGAACGGCTCGGGGGCGTTCGGGCCGAGCACCCCGCTCGCCAGGTGGCGGATGATGGTCCCCCGCTCGTCCTCGATGGCGACCGTCACGTCGCACCAGCCCGCCGTCTCGAAGGTGATGGTCACATCGTCGCCCTCCCGCGTCAGCGTCGGCTTACGGACGAACTCGTAGACATCCT
>PWKM01000238.1 GCA_003559755.1 Planctomycetota bacterium | reverse complement strand
GGTTCGTCCATATCGGGTCCTCGCCGGCGGTTTGGCATACCGGGATTCTACCAAAAGTGGGGCACTTTGCAAATTCTCGCTTGGCCTCGCGGCTGGTTCTGCTATAATTCAACGGGTCAGTTGTTTTCTGTTTACTTCCGTATCCAAAGGAGCAGACGCAAGAATGGCAAAGCAATACAAAGTAGCAGTTGTCGGCATCGGAATGGTTGGTCAGGAGATGCTGAAGGTTCTGCACGAGAGAGAATTCCCGGCAAGCTCGATCCAGGTGTTGGCAACACGAGCACGCACGGAGACCATAGACGGTCGCGAGTATGATGTGATACCGACCTCCGAGGATGCGTTCGAGGGCGTGGATATCGCTCTGTTCGCGGGCACAGAAGGGGCGTCCGGAGCGGCTCGCCAATTCGGCTGGGCCGCGGTCGAGCGAGGTTGTCTGGTCATCGATAACGGCGGCGACTTCCGGATGGACGAGCGAGTCCCGCTGGTCGTACCCGAGGTCAACGCCGACGCCATGCGGGAGCACCAGGGGTTCATCGCCAACCCGAATTGCTCCACGATCCAGATGGTCGTGCCCCTGCAGCCGCTGCACCAGGAGGCCGGGCTGAAGCGCGTCGTGGTATCCACATACCAGGCGGTCTCCGGCAGCGGTCGGGCGGCGGTGGACGAGCTCGAGCGGGGCATCCAGGACCACGCCCGGGGCGAGGAGTTCCGCCCGGAGGTCTATCCCCACCCGATCGCGTTCAACGCCCTCCCCCACATCGGAAGCTTGAAAGACACCCTGCCCGGCTATACCTCGGAAGAAGCGAAGATGGTGTTCGAGACCCGGAAGATCATGGGCCTGCCCGAGCTGCGGGTCAGTTCGACCTGCGTCCGGGTCCCCGTGTTCAACGGCCACAGCGAGGCGGTCAACCTCGAATTCGAGAGGCCGATCAGCGTCGAAAGGGCTCGGGAAGTGCTGGCCGCAGCGCCGGGCGTCGTCGTCCAGGACGATTTCGCCAACAACGTCTACCCCCTGCCCGCCGCGGCAAGCGGGTCCGATCCGGTATATGTCGGCCGCATCCGGCAGGATACGTCCGTCGAGAACGGGCTCGACCTGTGGGTGGTCGCCGACAACATCCGCAAGGGTGCAGCGTTGAACGCCGTCCAGATCGCCGAGGCGGCGATCGACATGGGACTGGTCTAGCAGATACCGGTCACTGCCGGCGCACCAGCGATCGATTTGAGCACGCCTCGCATGTGGAAGGGCATCGATGTCACTTCGCGGCTCGGCTGAACGCATCGTCCGGACGCTCCGTAAGGCCGGCTGCGAGGCCTACTTCGTCGGGGGATGCGTCCGCGATATGGTCCTCGGCGTCGAGCCGCACGACTTCGACATCGCTACCAGCGCCCGCCCCGCCGATATCCGCGAACTGTTCGACAACACGCTCGAAGTCGGGGCGAAGTTCGGGGTGATGATGGTCCGCATTGAGGGGGACTGGTTCGAAGTGGCCACGTTCCGGTCCGACCTGGGGTACAGCGACGGCCGCCGCCCTGATGGGGTGACCTTCACCGACGCCAAGCAAGACGTCAGGCGCCGCGACTTCACCATCAACGGCCTGCTCTACGATCCGGTCGACGACGAGATCATCGACTACGTCGGCGGCCGTGCAGATATAGAGGCCGGCATTGTCCGCTGCATCGGCGACCCAGCCAAGCGGTTCGACGAAGACAAGCTCCGGCTGTTGCGGGCCGTCCGGTTCGCCGCCCGGCTCGAATACGAAATTGAACAGGCGACCTTCGAGGCGATTCGGGCGGCGGCCGCGACGGTCACCGTCGTCAGCCCCGAACGGATGGGGACCGAACTGCTGCACATCTTCACCGCGCCCCACGCCGACCGCGGGCTCCAACTGCTCGACGACTCGGGGCTCCTCGAACCGGTCCTGCCCGAAGTCCACGCGATGAAGGGCGTCCAGCAGCCGGAGGCGTTCCATCCCGAGGGCGACGTGTTCGAACACACGAAGATTATGCTCGGACTGATGGACGGCCCCGGCCCCGAGCTGGCCCTGGCGGTTCTCCTGCACGACGTGGGCAAGCCGCCCACGTTCACGGTCACCGATCGCATCCGGTTCAACCGCCACGACCGCAAGGGGGCGGAGATGGCCGGGGCCATCTGCCGGCGACTTCGCATGCCGCGAACCGTCACCGACACTGTGACCAAGCTCGTCGGCACCCACATGCGCTTCATGGATGTCCGCAACATGCGCAAGAGCCGATTGAAACGGTGGCTGCGGAAACCGTGGTTCGAGGACGCGCTCGAGCTGCACCGGCTCGATTGCCTGGCCAGCCACAGGGACCTGAGTACTTGGGAATGGGTCAAGGAACAGCACGACGCCCTCGAGCCGGAGCAGGCCCATCCGCCGCGCCTGCTGACCGGGCACGACCTGATCGAGATGGGGTTCGAGCCCGGGCCGCGGTTCGGGGAGATACTTGCCGACATCGAGGACGCCCAGCTCGAAGGGACAGTCGGCACTCGCGAGGAGGCCATCGAGTTCGTCCACCGCCAATATGGCACCCGCGGTCAATGACGGCCACTCGACACCAGAGCCGACTACACTG
>PWKM01000128.1 GCA_003559755.1 Planctomycetota bacterium | reverse complement strand
GTGTGTGCCGATCGGGATTTCGCACGCCTTGTTGAGCCAGTGGACGGTGTCCGGCCCGAAGCTGAGGTTGGGCGCGAAGTGGCCGTCCATCACGTCGACGTGGAGGATATCGGCGCCCGCTCGGTGCACGGCGTTCACCTCCTCGCCGGCTCGGGCGAGGTCTGCGGCCAGGAGCGATGGGGCGATCTGTATCCGGCGTTGTATCGCCATGCGGGCCTCCGTTCACGCCCTGTCGGTCAGAGCGGCGATGCCGGGGAGCGTTTTCCCTTCGAGAAATTCGAGCGAGGCGCCGCCGCCCGTCGAGATGTGCGATATCCTGTCGGCGACACCGGCCATCCGCACTGCGGAGACCGAGTCGCCCCCGCCAATGATGGTGGTCGCCTCGGACTCGGCCAGTGCCTCTGCGACGGCAATGGTCCCTTTGGCGAACGGCTCGGTCTCGAAGATGCCCATCGGGCCGTTCCACACGATCATACTGGCCGGTCTGAGCTTGTCGGCGAACAGCTCGATGCTCTTCGGGCCGATGTCCACGCCGAGCCAGCCGTCGGGAATCTCGTCGTCCACGATCTGCGTTTCGGCGTCGGCCTCGCGGCTGGTCGCCGCCAGGTGGTCGGGCGGGAGCACCAGTTCGACGCCCTTCTCCTCGGCCTTTGCCATCACGTTCTTTGCCACGTCCAGCTTGTCGTCTTCGCAGATCGAGTTGCCGATGCCCAGGCCCTTCGCCTTGAGGAAGGTGTAGGTCATCCCGCCGCCGATGAGGACCGCATCGACCTTGTCCAGCAGGTTCTCGATCACTCCAATCTTGTCGGAGACCTTGGCCCCGCCCATCACCGCGATGAACGGGTGTTCGGGCTGTTCGAGGATTTTCGTGAAATAGTCGATCTCCTTCTCGAGGAGCAGGCCGGCCACGGCCGGCTGGATGAATTGGGTGACGCCGTGCGTCGATGCGTGTGCCCGGTGAGCCGTCCCGAACGCGTCGTTCACGTACAGGTCGGCGAGCTCGGCCAACTGCCGGGCAAAGTCCGGGTCGTTCGCCTTCTCCTCGGGGTGGAACCGCAGGTTCTCGAGCAGTACGACGTCGCCGGGGACCATCTCGGCCACCGCCTGCTTGACTTCGGGGCCTATGCAATCCGGCAGATGGCGCACCGGCTTCCCCAGCAGTTCGGCCAGGCGGTCGGCGGCCGGCTTCAAGCTCAAAGCGGGGTCCGGCTCGTCCTTGGGCCGGCCGAGGTGGGACATCAGCACCGCCTTCGCCCCGCTGTCGATCACCTTGCGAATGGTGGGGAGCGCGGCCTGGATGCGCATGTCGTCCGCCACCGTCCCGTCCTCTGCGATGGGGACGTTGAAATCGACCCGCATCAGGACCGTTTTGCCCGACATCTCCACGTCGTTGATCGTCATCTTCGCCATAGTCGGCACTCCTCCGTTCGGTGCTGCGGCGCGTGTCTGTTATGCTCTCCCCCTGAGCCGGCAAGGGCGCCCCGGTCGGCCGGAGCGCCCTGCCCTCTCTCAGTATTTACAGTGCGGCCATCCTGGCCAGCAGGTCCACCACGCGGTTCGAGTAGCCCCACTCGTTGTCGTACCAGGAGACGACCTTGACCATGTTCGTGCCGGGCATGTCCATCGTCGCCTGAGCATCGAATACCGACGAGCGGGAGTCGCCGATGATGTCGCTGCTCACGATCGGGTCCTCGGTGTAGCCGAGGATGTCCGGCATCTGCTCGGAGGCGGCCTTCATCGCGGCATTGACGTCGCCGGCGGAAGCCGACTTATCGAGCTCGGCGACCAGGTCGACGCACGAGCCGTCGGGCACGGGCACACGCAGTGCCATGCCGTTGAGCTTGCCGTCCAGTTCGGGCAAGACCTTGCCCACGGCCCTTGCGGCGCCGGTCGTCGTCGGGATGATGTTCATTGCAGCGGCGCGCATCCGGCGCTTGTCCTTGTGGATAAGGTCGAGAATCGACTGATCGTTCGTATAGCCGTGGACCGTGGTCATCAGGCCGTACTTGAGTCCGAATTCCTCGTGCAGGACCTTGGCCACGGGGGCGAGGCAGTTCGTGGTGCAGGAAGCGTTCGACAGGCACTTGTGCTCGGGCTTGAGGTCGTCGTCGTTGACGCCGAGCACGATCATCGCGTCGATCTCGTCCTTGGCGGGGACGGTCAGCAGCACCTTCCTCGCGCCGGCCTGGATGTGGGAATCGTAGCCCGGCTTGTCATCGGCGGCCCTGGCACGGAACACACCGGTCGCCTCGATCACAACGTCCACCGCCAGGTCGCCCCAGGGCAGCCGGCTCGGGTCCCTCTCGGCCGAGACCGGGATCTCGCTGCCATCCACGACGATGTTGTCGCCGTCGACGCAGACCTCTCCCGGGTATTTCCCGTGGACCGAATCGTACTTGAGCAGGTGGGCCAGGTCGTCCGCACCGGCCAGATCGTTGATCTGCACCACCTCCATGTCGCCTCTTTGCATGATTGCGCGGAGCACCAGCCGGCCGATCCGGCCGAATCCGTTAATCCCTACTTTCACAGACATCTTGTTCCTCCTTCCGATTACTATCGACACAGGCGGCGAACCGAAATCGGGACGCCGCTACAGTGGCGGGATTATAAACGGAGGGCCGTCTCTGTCAAGTCGGGGGCTCGGCGCGCTGCTGCGGTGCAGGCCGGGCTCGGCGCCGAGACAGCCGCATCGTGTCCCTTCCACCGTCCGAATATTCCGGCCAAACGATTTGCCAGAACACCGTGGTTGATTATAATCATTGAAGAGGCGGAGGCGTCCGGATACGCCGCGCCGGATGCCGGGCGGCCTGTCGGCATCCGATGGGCTTCGAGGTCGGCCCGGCAGTTGGTACACGGGCTTCTGCACGCTTTATTTCCGGGCGCCGCTGCCGAAACTAACTTTTACGGTGAAACTCCCGCCTTTGTGCTTATAATATATGGTGGGTAATCGTTCGTATGGCCCTCGAGGATACCGATGGGATCTGAGGCGCGAGCCGGTACGGCAGCAGATGTTGTGGACAGCGAACGCGGCTGGATGCTTCGCGCCGCCCTGCCGCTGCTCCTGTTTGCCGCAGTCATCGCCCTGCCGTTCTATCGGGTGTGGGGCCGGTGGACCGCCGCGGAGGGCTACTTCACGCACGGCCCGCTGATCCCCTTCGTCTGCATGTACCTGGTATTGCGAAAGAGGAAGGAGCTGACGGGGAAGGCCCCGCCGGAGGTCGGCGAGTTGTACGCGTTCGGCATCGCCGCCGCCGTCCTGTATTTTGTTTTCGCCGACTTCGAGTGGGACAAGCGGTGGCTTTTCGCCATCCTGTGCACGGTGTCGCTGGGGTACGTCGTCTATCACCTTCGGCATCTGAAGCCCGAACCGTGGAAACCGGGCCTGTACGTGATGGTGCCCGGTCTGTTGCTGTGTGTGTTCACCTCGGTACACGGGATCATATCGGTCGGCTGGTTCTTCTCGGTGGTGTTGACCTGCGGGCTGGTGTTGTACTTCCTGGGCAAGCGGATCAGCAAGGTGCTCTGGTTCCCGCTGCTGTTTCTGTTCACCACGGTCCCCCTGCCCGAGTATATCATCACCCGGGTGACCCTCCCGCTGCAGATGTTCGCCACGGGCAATACGGTGCAGATTCTGCGCAGCCCGGTCGTGGGGATTTATTGCCAGCATCAGGGGACGAAGATCATTTTCCCCGCCCGGGAACGCGATCTTTCGGCGCTGGAGAGCGGAGGCCAAAGGCAGCCGCTGACGAAGGAGGTGACGGTCGGCGCGGTGTGCAGCGGGCTGCGGTCGTTGATCGCACTGATTGCGTTCGGGATGCTTTTCGCCTACATCACCCCCTTGTCAAAGGTGAAAAAGCTGATCCTGCTGGCGGCGACGATCCCCGCCTCGTTCATCGCCAACCTGTTCCGCATCCTCGCCCTCGCCCTGGTGACCTATTGGTGGGACGCGGGGCTGGCCACGGGCAGCGAGCTCTGGGACCGGATGGAGCAGACGTTCCTGTCGTCTTTCGTTCCCCATCTGCGGAAAATATCGAACGAGCCGATCCACGATTTCACAGGGATCATGATCTTCGTGGTCGCGTTCGTCGCCCTGTTCAGTCTCGAACGCCTGCTCGCGTATATCGAGTATCGTCAGAAGCTGGCGGCAGAGAAAGCGGGCATCGAAACGGATGATGCCCCGGAGGACCTCGATGAGTAACCCCAAATCCAGCCGTTTCACGTTCATCTTCGCCTGCGTGCTCATCTTGCTTGCCATCGTCTTGTTGGCCGGCACGGCCCTGGCGGCGACTCGTGACGATGCACCCCACGCATGGTCCGGCCGCCTTTTCGGGTTCGTGTCCGGTGCGTCCGCCCTGGCCATCGGGGGGTTGATGACCCGGCGGACGGCGCGGCAGAAGCCCCATTATTGGGGGATGGTCGGCGCCCTGGCCCTGGGCACGATGTTCACCGGGGCGTACTCCTACGAGAAGGACGTGCCGCCCGCCGCCGAGGGGATAAAGGAACTCCCGATGCGGGTCGGCCGCTGGCAAGGCCAAACCACCGAGCAGAGCCCCGAAACGCGAAAGCTGACCGAACGGATTCTGGGGACGCGAGACATCGTGATGAGGCGATACCAGCGCACCGCAGATACCTCTGTCGATCTGGCGATTGTCCACTCCGAAAGCAACCGACGGGTGGCTCACCCGCCGGAGCACTGTTACACCGCAGCGGGCGACGAACTTCTCGATACCGGGCGGGAGACGCTGGAGGTGGACGGCAGGACTTATCATCTGCAGCGGCTGGTGCTGATGAGCCGGTTCATGACCGGCAGCGACCCGGACCAGGGGGGGCTTTTCGTCGTACTCTATTGGTACCGTGCGGGCGGCCTGAACACGCCGAGCTTCCTCCGGCAGCAGGTCCACGTGATGCTGGCCGGCTTGAACCCCCTGCGGCCCCGGGGCATACGGGTGGCGCTCATTCGCCTCTCCACGCCAATTCAGAGGATGTCGGATGTCGATGCGGCGGTGGACCGGATCAAGGACCTGGCCAGCGAACTGATCCCCCACATCGAAGAAACATTGAACTGATGCCGGGAACGGGCTTTGCGGACGGCTCGCCTGTCAGCGGCCCTTCCGGCGCTGGGCGACCTTCGTCCTCTCCTTCAGCTCGTTCAATGCTCGTAGCGCAAGTCGGGATGGGGTCGACTTGCTGTTTTCCCAACGATTTACCGTGGCGAATGTCACGCCGATCTCGTGGGCGAATTGCTCCTGCGTAAGATTAAGTTGATTGCGAAGACCCCGAATCTCAGCTCCGTTCATGAAGACACCCCATCGTTATTGCTTCCAGCCAACTGAACCAACAAATAAATTGTCCCGTGCGTACCGTCGCCTCCCTGCCGGCTCGCCGGGTTTGCAGGGCAGATTATAGCACCCGGCATAGCAATCGTCCACACAAAAATCCGAAAAATCTGCGATGTTCGGAGGATATTTCGCTACGCTCGACACAAGTCGCGAAAACGGCTGCCCTTACCGGACACCCCGCCCTGCTCATTCCGGCCGTGACTCGGGGATGACGTTGTCGTCGAGCCGGCGCGGATGGAGAGCGTCGGTCTCGAACCGCCGGACCTTGATGGGTGTCTCCCAACCGTCCTCGTCCACCACGTAGAAGTGCGTATCGGTCCTGAGCAGGAGGGTGCCCTGAACTCTCCGGGGCGCGCCGCCCGGCCCGCTGACATAGATCGTGCAGGCCTGTCCGGTACGGGCCGACTGGACCAGTTCGTCGGCGATGGAATCGCCGTCCTCATCGCCCGTGAATGCAACCAGCCCCGGTACGGTGGGGACGGGCAGTTGCGGGATGTCGATGAACGTGGGCGAGATCGTTGTCTCGGGAGCGGGGGGGATCGGAATGTTCGGCCGATAGTCGGCCATCGGAGGCCGTTTGGCGTATGCACTGAACAGCAGTGCGCCGATGAAGACCAGCAGGAAGAAGTAGAGCGTCTTGCTCATGATGCCGACCGCTTCCCGCCAGTTGTCCTGCTTGGCGGCGGAGAGGGCCTGGCTCTGGGCCTGGACGTCGGTCAGCTCGAGCCGATGGCCACAGCCGACACAATACTGGCCGCCGATCTGGTTGTCGGTCTCACACCGAGGGCATTTCATCGGTCGCTACTCCTCGATGATCTCGTGTTCATAGGTCAGCATAATGCTCTGCCGAGCCAATTCCAACTCTTCACCGTCCACCTGCTGGACGACTCGGACCTCGTACTCCTCGTCGGGCGGGATGGGGTATCGCGCCCGGGCATACAGGCGGCCGTCCCGACCCCACCGCATGCCCACCGCCAGTTCGTCCCCGATGTAGATGAGGAAGTCCGACTTGTCGACACGGACGCCCAACTCGCGCCGGATTCTCACCGAGACGACCGTAATGGTCGGCGGGGCCTGCTGCTCGATCAACCGCTGGGGGGGGACGGCTCGGATGTCTTCGACCACCACGCGCTTGATCCGCATGCCCCGGTCGAACGCTTCGAGGTCCTCCGCACGGTCATCCAGAGCCAGTGCCCTGGCAATCGAGGTCCGGGCCGCCTCTCGATCGTGGTTGAGAAACTGGAGGACGCCGAGATTTCGGAAGAAGCTGGCCCGGTCTGCCATTGAGGCGATCTGATTCTGATCCCGGATGATCTGCTCGCCCGCCGTTGCATATTCGAGCGCCCGCGCCGGATCGTCCTCGTGCCATAATACGGCGAGTTGGGCGTATGCCCAGAATTGCAACTCGGCGTCGAGGGGCGGCCGGTCCGGGCGCTCGTCCACTGCGGATTGCAGACGCTCCCGGGCTCTCTCCCGGAGCCGTTCGGCGGTTTCGCGGTCACGGGGGGTGCCCTTCATTAGTTCCGACGCCCGGAACTGGAGCGAGCCGATGAACAACTCCTCATCGGCGGGCAGCACTTCGTCGGGTTCGACCTCGTTCAGGGCGCTTCTCACCGCCTGGTGGGTGTTTCGACCGTGGCCCGCCTGGGCCCAGGCGACGGCGAGCGCCAGGTGCAGAAACCGGCGATGGTGACGGTCCATGATGGGCCCGTAGTTCCCCAGCGTTCGGATGATGTCGGTGCGGTACGGCCCGGCCCGGTCCCGGTCATACTCGGCCGAGACCAGAGCGTTCGCTTTCACAAGGGCTTCGATCACGATCAGGTCGCGGGCTATCAACTGGTTTTCAGCCAGGGCGACCGCTTTTTCCAGCTCGACGATCGACCGGGCGAGCATCCCCTCCAGGGTGGCGAGTTCGGAGTCGGTGTCGTCGTATGCCCGAGCGACGTCATGGCGCGCGGGCCGATCGGCGGCGGTGGCGAAGAGGACACCGAGGGCGGCGTAATAGGGCGTGAGCGAGTCGTAAGACAGTCGAAGGTTGGCCCGCACCTCGCTCAGGTGTCGGGCGGCCTGTACCAGGTTGCCCTGATGGAGCGAGCAGATGCCGGCGCTGACATGGCTGTCGTCGTCGCGGGCAGTTTCAATCGCCTTCTGAAAAAGCTCGTAGGCCTCGGCCAGATAGATGTTCCGTTGTCCGGGATCACTTATCGCCTGCAACAGTTTCACACTCCCCAGGCCGTCGTCTGCCAGGCCGGGCGAGACTTCGGCCGAAGGGGGCAGTTGCTGCAGATGCTCATATGATGCCCGGGCAACGGGCTGGTCGCCCTGCTCGAGGGCGATCCGCCCGCGCAGGGCGAGCGCGCCGGGCATGTCGGGATCGACTCCCAGAGCATGCTCCAGCGATTCGTTGGCCCGGCGGAGCGATGCTTCGGTCCCGGTATGGTAGTGGCGGATGGCGTCGTTCAGGTGCCGCTTGCTGCGACACGAAGGGACTGCTCCCAGGATGATGGAAAGCGAGAGCAGGCCGAGGATGAGCATCCCCACGACCTGCCCGGCAACAATTCCTCGATACTGATTGGTCGTCATTTCCACATCACCCGGCCGACGATATCGGCCTGTCGCACCAACCGTCGTGACAGCGGGAATCGACCGCTGGGGGAGTCGAACACCACAAAGACGGTATCCCGCGGGACCACGATATTGGTCTGTAATAGCTCCAGTTCGTTCGGGGCGTCGGCCACGTCATGGCCGTCGACCACCAGCCGCTGGTCCCGATACGAGACCGTCGAGCGAGGAGTCGCCAGCACCCGGCCGAAGATTCTCTCCGTGCTGTCCTGTTCGCGTATCTGAAAACAGATCACGTCGTCACGCTCGAGCGAGCGAATGGTGGAGCGCCGCCGGTCCATGATCTGAACGGTCCCGCCGTCAATGGTGGGCCGCATCAGCCGGAAGTCGCTGTCGACCAGGGTCACGCTGAAATTTGTCGTGACCGCATAGACGATGAGGAACAAGCCCAAGAGGAAAGCGTACCAGAGCCAGATTTGCAGGCGTGCTAACATCGTCGCATCATCTCTCGCAGGTCAGCTTATTATACCATCCCGCCTCCCCCCTCGCCAACTCAAACGGGGAACAAACTTCCGAGCGGGAACAAGCGACGCCGGACGCCCCCCGGTTCAGGCGGTCCGGGGCAGAGGCGCCTCAACACAGCTCAACACAAAACAGTCTGGCCTTTGGCGGCCCGTTGTGTGCCGTTCACCATTATCTTCGTCAATTTCCGGTCCTACTAAAGGACTTTTCCGGAATGCGGCCTCCGGCAGGCATCATTCGAGCCGCCGCTCTTTCGGGGTGTGGTCGCTGGACTATGGCCCGCCGACAACTGATCGAGCACCGTTCGCTCTGGTTATGACGGGACCAGCCGCCGGCTGAAATGAGTACAGACACGAGCGTGATAACCATTACGACATCCGGCAGGGGAACCGGTCCGCAAGGCATTGAACGAGCAGCGGTCAACGGTGCAAGAACGGCCGGTTCAATTTCAATCCTGCTTGTATCGAGCCGTCTCCGGGTCATATCGGATCAGCCCAACCTGCATCCGGCCCGAGAACCGGACCGGGATGAGCGCAACGAGGACCTTGTTCACCGGGTCGTATTCGAGGGCGCATTCGGTGCCGTATGAGCCCTCGGGCATCTCGATATCGAGTTCCTTCCATTCGTTCGTCTCACAGTTCATCACCATCAACTGCTGAGAGGGCATGGCGATCAGGGCGTCGTTGGCATCGTCGTACACCACCTCACGCGAATACCAGTTTCGATTTCCGGTGACCTCGAGTTCGTTCCACGGCCCGCCGTCGAGCGGCCATTCCCATACTCTCACCGGCTCGCCCCGGGCGGGGACCGCGGTCATCAGCAGGCGGTTCCGTCTCGAGTCGTACATCAGCGGCTGGAATTCGCCCCATCCGCTCGGGCTGCCATCGTCGACGACCGTCCATTTCAGGTCGGCCCGGCCGTCCTTGGTCGTCACTTCGCAGTGCCATAGGGTCCGACCGATTTTCGCGTAGATGCCGTTCGGCGTGCCGATCAGGGCCAGGGACCAGGTCGTCCCGAACGGGCGTCCGGGGACGGGCGGATAGAGCCGGTTCCGCACGGTGTCGTAAACCCAAGTGAAGGTGCGATGGGTGTTCTGGTCGTACTCGAACGCCTTCGAATCGTCGTCCTCGAGCAGCACCTGCATCCCGTTTCGGATGCCCAGCGAGCGGGCGCAATAGAGCATCGTCCTGGAGGTCGGGTCATAGGCGTACCACAGGTAGGTGTGCTGTGACGTCGGGCGGAAGCCGTATGTCCAGCCGAAGAGCGCCCCGTTGTAGTTGTGAAGCAGGGGGATGAAGGCGGGCGGGCCCTGGAAATGCCAGCGGTTGGTGCTCGTGTCGTAGAGCGCGATGTCCTCGCCCTTGTAGCCGGAATGCCCGCCGCCGGTGTAAAGCACCATGCCCCGGTCTGTGTCGAACGTCGTCGAGCTCCACGTCTTGCTGGTGAGGTGCCCGGGATAATCGGCACTGACATACGTATTGGCCGGCAGTTCGGCCAGCTTTTCCCGGACGGCCTCCGGGTCGGGTTCGGGAGCCCCGAGTATGCTCTCCATCTGGGCGCGGCCGCGGCTGTTCCAGGCCCATGTCCCGGGCGGGACGCCTTCCGCCCCCTCGTCGATGTCGGCGGGGTCGACCCGTCCGACCCACGTTCCCCTCTGAGGCGAGGTCAGCACGATGAGGTCGTGTTTCGCCGAGTAGGCGGCGCTGGCCCAGGCCATCCGACTTCTGGGCAGTTGGAAGTTCAGCGGGGTCCAGGTGTTCTCGGCGGTGTCGTACACCCACGCCCGCCCCTCGGTGCGATGTGTCGATAGGGTGGTCAGGAACACCAGCCCGGGCTTGTCCAGGTAACAGGCGGCATAGATGTCGACGGGCGGCGGCGAAACCTCTGGCCTGCGTTCAGTCCAGCGTTCGGTTGCCGGGTCGAAGACCCAAGTGTCGGCGAGAAAGCGGTCCTGGGCGTCGCCCCCGAAGAGCACGAACAGCTCGTTCTCCCTGTCATAAACGAGGACTGCGTTGGAGCGGAGCGGCGGCTCGGACCGGAGTTCCTCGATCGCCTCCT
>PWKM01000063.1 GCA_003559755.1 Planctomycetota bacterium | reverse complement strand
CGGTATGTTGCGAAAAAGCAACGCTTTTTAGCCGCATGTTGCGTTAAATCATCAGCCGGCCGGCATTGATGGGTGTAAGATGGGGGAATTGGTGAACGGGAGAACCGGGGAAGGAGGATGGGGGGGGCATGCTCCCATGCTCCCGTGCTCCCGTGCCCCCATGCCGTCCCCCACCCCCATGCCTTCTCTGCTTCCGCCCGTTTCGCCGGTCGTTTCGCTGGCGGGGAATGGCGGTTGCGATTTTCCGGTCCGTCCATATAATTGTGAGCAGAGGCGTTTTTCAAGTTTGTTACGATGATCGGGCCATATATTGGTGCTTTTGGACAAACTATTCGGTTCCCGCAGGGGCGGGCGGGGCGATGTGCGGAAGATCGCCGGCTGCAAACTGGTGCGAACGGTGGCCGAGGGTCCGATGTCAACGGTCTATCTGGGCCGACGGTCGGGTGGAGCCGAGGTCGCCGTCAAGGTTTTGACCGAGCACGGGAACCGGATCGCCGAGAAGCTTTCGGTCAAGCTGGGCAAGCCGTGGGAGGGCACACGGGCGCTCGCCCTGCGGCATCCGAACATCGTGGAGACGTTCGAGGCGGGGAAGGAGAGGGGGAACTACTTCATCGTGATGGAGTATCTGCCGGGCGGCTCGCTGGCGGACCGCCTGGCGTCGCGATGTGAGCGCACCCTGGCCCGGCGGCTGGAAATTCTGATCGCTGCGGCGAACGGACTTGAATATGTCCATGAAAAAGGGATAATCCACCGTGACGTGTGCCCGAGGAACATGATGTTCGACCGGGAGGAGACGGTCAAGCTGATCGATTTCGGCGTGGCCATCCACCAATCGGACCGCCTGAGGCCGACGGAGACGCGAACCGGTCGCCCGAGTTACCAGGCGCCGGAGCTGATCCGGTATAACCGGTTCAACGTGCAGACGGACATCTACGCGTTCGGTGTCACCCTCTACGAGGCATACACCGGCCGACGCCCGTTCACCGGCGAGTCCAAACGGGAGGTGATGAACCTCCATCTGCGGGCGGACCCCGTTCCGCCGTCGCGGATCGACGCGTCGCTCGAGCCGGAGGTCGATCGGGTGGTACTTCGGGCATTGGCCAAGACCCCGCAGGAGCGGTACCCGTCGATGGCGGCACTGGCCGCCGACCTGGTCCGGCTCCGGCATCCGGCCGGCGGGGAAGACAGATGAACTGTTGTGCCCATTGGTTTTACAGGAGCGTTTCATGAAGACGAAAGAGATGATCGAGATTCGGTGGCACGGTCGCGGCGGGCAGGGTGCCAAGACGGCGGCCCAGCTCGTCGCCCAGGTCGCCATGAAAGAGGGCAAGTCCAGCCAGGGCTTCCCCGAGTACGGGCCGGAGCGGATGGGAGCGCCCATCCGCGGGTTCACTCGGATCAGCGAGGAGGGCATCCGGCTGCATTGCCCCATCGAGCACCCCGACGTGGTCGTTGTGCTCGACGACACCCTGCTGGGCATGCCGATGATTACCGAAGGGACGACCGACGAGACGGTGTTCGTGATCAACTCCGATGCGGACCCCGCCGCGGTCCGCAAGGTGTTGGGCATCAGCAAGGGGACGGTGATGAGTGTGGCGGCGACGAAGATCGCGATCGACGAGATCGGCCGCCCGATCCCCAACACGCCGATGATCGGCGCCCTGATCAAGGCCACCGAGTGCATCCAGCTCGAATCGGTGAAGGCCGACGTGAAGAAGAAGTTCCTGGACAAGTTCGGCGAGCGAGTCGTCCAGGGGAATATCAGAGCCATCGAGCGCGCCTACGAGGAGGTGAAGGCCGAATGAGCAACAAGCTTTTGAACTGGAGAGAGATGCCGATCGGCGGGATGGTGGTGCGGGCCGGCAACAGCGAGGAATACGAGACCGGGAGCTGGCGGACCTATCGGCCCGTCCACGTCGAGGAGCGGTGCATCCACTGCCTCCGCTGCTGGATACTCTGCCCCGACTCGGCGATCAAGGTCGAGGACGGCAAGATGGTCGGATTCGATCTCGATCATTGCAAGGGCTGCGGCATATGCGCCGCCGAATGCCCGCCCAAGTGCCACGCCATCGAGATGAAACTGGACAGCGAGTGCGAGGACGAGGCGTCGGCCTGAGCCGATGAACGCGATGAACGGCACGCCCCCGTCCGATTCGTCCGCCCCCCTGCCGGGGCCTGCGGGCGTGCCGCGATAGATAAACCAGATGCCCTTTACAGGAGAGCAGTCATGGCAGAACTTGTCGGACTAACGGGGAACGAAGCCGGTGCCGAGGCGCTGAAAGACGTCAATCCCGATGTCGCCGCCGTGTTTCCCATCACCCCCCAGACCGAGCTGATGCACCAGTTCTCTTCGTACGTCAACGACGGCGAGGTCGACACCGAGCTGGTCCCGGTCGAATCCGAGCACAGCGCCCAGAGCGCCTGTTTCGGCTCGGCGGCGAGCGGGGCGCGGACGGTCACCGCCACCTCGTCGCAGGGCCTGATGCTGATGGCCGAGATCTGTTACATCACGGCGGGGACCCGCCTGCCCGTGGTCATGCCCGTGGTCAACCGGGCGCTGAGCGGGCCCATCAACATCCACTGCGACCACAGCGACGCGATGGGCTGCCGGGACAGCGGCTGGATTCAAATCTACTCCGAGAACGCCCAGGAGGTCTATGACAACACCATCCAGGCGTTCCGGATCGGCGAGCACAAGGACGTTCTCCTGCCGGTGATGTCCTGCCTCGACGGCTTCATCCTCAGCCACACGATGGAATCGGTCGAGGTGATCGGCCGCGAGGCCGTCCAGGGGTTCGTGGGCGAATACGACCCCGCGTTCTCGCTGCTCGACACGCAAAGCCCCATCTCGATCGGCCCGCTCCACCTGACCGACTACTACTTCGAGTGCAAGCGGCAGGAGGTCGAGGCGATGGAGAACGCTCGGCAGGTCATCCTCGACGTGGGCAAGGAGTACGGCGAGCTGACCGGCCGCGGCTACGGGTTCTTCGAGGAGTATCGGCTGGACGACGCCGAGGTCGCCATCGTGGCCCTGGGCTCGACCTGCGGGACCGCCAAGGCGGCCGCCGACCAGGCCCGGGAGAACGGGGTCAAGGCGGGCGTGCTCAAGCTCCGCGTCTTCCGACCGTTCCCCGGCGACCAGATCGCCGAGGTCATCAGCCGGATGGGCGCCGTCGCCGTGATGGACCGGGCGATCTCGTTCGGCCTCCAGGGCGGCCCCCTGTTCAACGAGGTCCGGTCGTTCGCCAACGGCCGGTGCCCCAACCTGATCAACTACGTGTACGGGCTCGGCGGGCGCGACATCAACGCCACCGAGATCGAGAGCATCTTCCACGAGTTGGAGAAGATCAAAGACTCCGGCCAGCCCGGCGAACTGTACCGCTACATCGGGCTGCGCGAGTAACACGCTATAAGGACCTAACGGACCGACACAGGAGACAACGATGCCAAGCTTGAAACAGATGTCCGCCAACCCCGAGCTGCTGGCCCCGGGCCACCGCGCCTGCGCCGGATGTGCCGCACCGGCGATCCTCCGGCAGGCCCTCCACGTGTCCGGCCCCGACACCGTCGTCGGGTTCGCCACCGGCTGCATGGAGGTTTCCACGACCATCTACCCCTATACCGCCTGGAAGGTGCCCTACGTCCACTGCGCCTTCGAGAACTCGGCGTCCACCATCGCCGGGGCGGAGGCCGCATACCAGGTGCTCAAGCGCCGCGGCCGCATCCCCGCCGACAAGAAGATCAACTTCATCGCCTTCGGCGGTGACGGCGGGACCTACGACATCGGGTTCCAGGCGCTCTCCGGGGCGATGGAGCGCGGCCACGACATGCTCTACATCTGCTACGACAACAACGCCTACATGAACACGGGCATCCAGCGGTCCAGCGCCACCCCCCGCGGGGCCTCGACCAACACCAGCCCCGCCGGCCGGGCCGTGCCCGGTAAACAGCAGGACCGCAAAGACCTGACCGCCTGCATGGTCGCCCACAACATCCCGTATGTCGCCCAGGCGTCGGTATCCAACCACATGGACTTCATGCGGAAGGTCGAGAAGGCCCTCGCCGTCGAAGGCCCGTCGTTCATCAACATCCTCCAGCCCTGCCACCGCGGCTGGCGATATAAGCCGGAAGACTCCATCAAGCTGGCCCAGCTCGCCGTGGACAGCTTGTACTGGCCGATCTTCGAGGTCGAGAACGGCAAGTGGAAGATCAACTACAAGCCGAAAGAGCCGATCCCCGTCGCCGACTGGTTCAAGGAGCAAGGCCGGTTCCGCCACATCCTGAAAGACGACCCCGAAGGCGTCATCGAGTGGCACCAGGAGCAGACCGACAGGCGGTGGAAAGAGCTGCTCCAAAGGGAGGCCGCAAGCCAGGAAGACTGACCGGCGGACCCGGACAAGCGGAGCGGTAGATCGACCGAACGGCACGGGCCCTGTTTGAATGGCGGGAGCAACGATGATCGAGGACTACCGATTCGGACGGATCACCATCGACGGCCGGGAATACACCGCCGACGTCATTGTCTATCCCGACCGCGTCGATGACGGCTGGTGGCGAAAGGCAGGCCACTCTCTCTGCATGGCCGACCTGGAGGACATCCTCGGCTTCGGGCCGGACGTGCTGGTCATCGGGACCGGGGCGAACGGCCTGATGAAGGTGCCCGAGGACGTCCGCCGCGCCCTGCGGGAACGGGGCATCGAGCCCCGCCCGGCCCCAACGGCGGAGGCCTGCGACCTCTACAACGAGCTCGCGGGCGCGGCGACGGTGGTCGCCGCCCTGCACCTGACCTGCTGATGCCCGGCATCGGCTCACCGGCCCAGCCGGCGCTCCCCCTCGATGTACGAATCCGCGACCTGCTCCCAGTATGCCTCCCATTGTTGGCGCAACGTCGAGCCGTCCGGCAGGTCATACAGGGGTACTCGGCGGAGTTCGCCGTCTTCGGGCACCGCCCGGCGGTCGCTCGGCGTCTCCGGATCAAACAGCAGGGTGAGGCATCGCAGTGCCTGGTCGCCCGCGTTGGGCCTGTCGCTGTCGAGGGTGGCGATGATCTCGGGCACCGATTCCGGATCGGCGATCCGTGCCAGTGCGGTGGCGGCGAACTCTTCGGCCCGGTCGCCGTGTCCGCCCCGGAAGCGCGGGTCCCGCCCCCGCTTCAGGAAGAACAGAATATCCCCGACCGCCGGCTTGTATCGTAGTGCGCCCAGCGCCCCGATGGTGCGGTTCAGGTTGTTCCCGCTCTCGATCTGTAACGATTCCAGAAGCGGCGGCCCGGCGTCTTCCCGGCCGCTCAGGCCGAGCAGTCGGGTGGCCGCCATGCGGAGGAACCAATGTTCGCTGCGGGAATCTTCGGTCTCGCGAAGGATGCGCGATAACGCCTCTACCTCCTGTTCCTCGACGGGGAACGTATTGACCCGTTGGTAATCCGGCTCGATGATCCCGGATTTCGGGTGGGAGGGGTCGGTCCGGAAGGAGCGGCGCATCAGCGCGGTCCCCGATATGTCGTACACGCGCCTGTCGTCGGCCAGTACGCCCTGGAAGAGCTCGTGCAGGCCGGTGTGGTCGTCGTTCGCCAGGAGGACATATGCGGCGCTGACTCGGACCAGTTGGTTCTCCGAATCGAGTGCCTTGCGGAGCCACTCGCCGCCCGGTTCGCCCAGCATTCCGTCCCACAATCCCCATATCGCGGCCAGACGCTGGTCGTCCGGCCCTTCCTCGAAGTAGCGTTCGAGGAGTTCCCGCCGCTCGTCCGAGGGCCAGGCCTCGGCGTGGGCGGGCGCCTTCGAGGCGATCACCGCCATGACGTCGTCCGTCCGGGCCGGTCCCGTGCGGCGGATGTCTGCCTGTCGGCGGATCGCGTCCCAATCCATTGTTTCGACGAGCGATGGGCTGAGCGATTCGATGAGCTCGCGGGCCTCGGCCAGGGCCGCCTCCAGCGCCTCGTCCTCCGGGGTGATCCCGGCAAATACCCGATCGACGGTCACCTCGACGCTTCTTGTATCGTTGTAGTTCAGTGTGGCTCGGACGATCTGCTGGTTGAGCGTATCTCCGACGTACAGCGCTTCGTCCGAGGCCGCCACGCTGTACGGGTCGCCCAACGCGATCCCCGGCCCCGGATCGTCGACGTTTCCGTACCGCCCGACGGAGCCGATCTTGTTGCCGGCGCTGTCCAGAACGACGACGCGATGGCGAAGCTGGTCCGGGGCGAACACCCGGCCGTACTCGTCGAGATCGAGTCGGGCTGCCCAGCAGATGCATCCGTATGCGTGTTTGTCGATCATCGGCCGGATGCAGGACACCCCGAAGTAACTCCATTCGACGCCCTCCGCCACGAAGTCGCCCTTGCCGTGGGCGGTGGTGAACTGCATCTGGCCCGGCTCGAGTTCGCGCTCCTCCGGGACCCCGGAGCCGACCTGCCGCACGCGGCCGCCCTCCGGGCCGAACTTGATGACGCTCCCATAATTGCGGGCAAACCGGTCGTCTTCGCCGCGAGGGTGGCCGCGAAGCGCGTCGGGGACGGCCGCCCCGACCGGCTTGAGGTGGGCCATCAGGTACACGTGCCCGTCGCGATCCACCCGGATTCCGGCCGGGCTTTCCGTCTCGACCACGATGAAGCCGCCCTTCTTGACCGAGCCGTCGGCGTTCAGGGCGGTCACAAAGTGCGCCGTCTCGCCGTGCATGCGATGAATAAAGTATACGTCCCCGTCGGGCGTGGTCGTCACCCCGCGCCCCAAAAAGCTTCGCAGCGTTCTGTCATCGATGCCGCGGGCGATGTGGGCCCCAACCGCCGCGAACGGCTGTGGCCTCAGGAAGCGATCGAGCCGTCCCACTCCCCTGTTGATGTGCACATCCACCCCGCCGTCCACCCCCGCGGTAAATCCGTACACGCGGTTCGCCTTCGGGTCCACCAGGTCGGTGATGTTGAAAAACTCCATCCTGCCCGTCCGTCCGCACACCCGCAGCGGGCTTTCGAACAGGTCGCTCCTTGCGTATATCATCTCGCGTCGGCGGTCGATCCCGTGCAGCATCGGGTTGATCGGCGGCTTGCCGTCCGAGAGGACCCGTCGCAGGGCGAAGCGGTCGCCCTCGTCGGCCAGCTTGACCAGGACCCGACCGGTCCCCGGTATCCGGACGTTCGCCACGTAGAGGACGGCCTGCTCGGCGCTCGAATCCATGGCGAGGACCGGCCACTGGCTGTCCAACTCGTAGCTGGCGGCCGGCTCGGTCGCGTCGAGCCCGTCAAACTTGAGAAGCCGGGGGTACTGGTCGCCGCTGGTGACATAGACCGCGCCGGTGTCGTGATGTACGGCGATAAACCGCGGCCGTTCGACCGGGATTGTGCCGATGCGGTGGCCGCTGCGGTCGTGTACGCTGATGCGATGATTGCCGCGGTCGGCGACATAGAGCCGCCCCTCGCCGTCGAAGGCGATGGCCTGCGGGTCGTCGAGGTGGCGCTCTCCGGGGTGGAAGGGCGAGCCGGCGAACGGCAGGGGCACGCCGTACTCGTCCCAATCGACCCGGAACACGGTGTTCAGTGCGCCCGAGATGTAAACCCGGCCGTCCGGCCCCATCGCCAGGTGCAGGGGGGTGTCCTCGAACTCGCTGCTGAGCACCGGCCCGAAATAACCGGCCTCCGGGGCGCCCCCGTCGGGCGCAAGGCGCAGCAGGCGGCGGGGCAGGCGCTGGCGCCAGTATTCGAAGCTGCTGAACCGTTTGCCCTCGGCGTGGCCCGGGCGGGTTTCGGCGTTGGAGAAGATCAGGTCGCCCTCGGGGGTGACCAGCGGTGTCTGATAGCGGCGCCCGCCATAGTGCGGCAGCAGCGGTCCGGGAAATCGCTCTCCGTCGGCCAGCTTCACCTCGCCCAGCGGGGCCGCCCGGTCGAACGGGATGTCGGCGGGCCGGGGCAGGATCGTCCGTTTGTATTCGCCGTCGGGCGAGAACACCCGGAAAATCCCGATAGTCCAGTCGTATCGGCCCGCCTGGCCCATCACGTACAGGTCACCGTCCGGCCCTACGGCGAGGCCGTGGACCATTCCCAGCCGTTTCGGCTCGAACCCGAATGCCCTGTCACGCTCCGCCGTCAGGCCCGCCCGCACCCGCACTCGGTAGGAGCCGTCGGGCAGCAAATGCCCCGCGTCGTCCCGCTGGTCCCAGAGCACGGTCTGCCGGAGCGAATTGGCGACAAACGGAGACGGGACGTTGTCGCCGCCCAGACGGCCGGCGGCCAGATGACGGACGACCGCGCCCGATTCGTCGTGTACGGACACCGCGACGTCCGTCGGCCCCGACACCGCGAACTGGATGCGGATGTTCTCGCCGTCCCGGGCGGCGGTCGCACGGGTCACCCGTTCGGCTCGGCCCGGTGTACGCAGGGCAGGGTGGGCACAGCCCCCGCCCATCAACGCCAGGAGGATGACCGCCCCAATGCATACGGCGCCTCGGTTTGCTCTGGTTTGTCCCTGCGGTCTTCTGTTTTTCATCTGTTCGCTCCCATTGTTTCCATGTGGAACCCGATGGTGAAGTGTGTACGTCTCCGGTCACCGGTCATCGGTCTCCCATCCCGGTGAAGAAACACATTCTAGTATCAGCGAACCGGCCTGCTATGGGCCGATTATGCTGCGGCCGGGCGCTCGTCGCTGATCGGGGTCGTGCGGTACGACCTCGGCCCCGGTCCGGCTGTCATCGCCCATCAGGTCCAGGCCGAACCAGCCGACGATGTAGTCGATGAATTGGCCGAAGTCAACTCCTGCGTCAACTCCCAACCAGATGAGGTGGACGTTGACTGAGATTTCGCCCCAGCCCCTGTTCGAGTTCTGCAGGGTGGCCGCCGGGTGGACGGGCCACCTGTATTCCTTGCCTGGCTCGTGCGGGTTCTTCTCGTCGCCGTAGAGGTGCGAGACCGGCATGCTCCCCTGGTATGTCGTCTCCACGTCTTCCCAGCCCCAGATGGGGACCAGGAGGTTGGCGTCGTAGCGGCGCTCGTCCCACACCCAGCCGTGCCCGTTGCGGAACCCGAATCGGCGCGACTCGTAGGCCCCGAAACCGAGCGCGACGGCCCGCGAGACGTGGGCGTTGACCAGGAAGCCGGGGCCGGCCCCCACGTTCAGACGGAAGATCCGGGCACTGTCGTCCAGCCGATCCCGGAGATGGGGTGTTCTGCAGCCGACACAAACAAGCATCCCGATGGAAAACAGCGCCAGGAGCACTACGCGACTCTTGTTCATCGTATCGCCCTCCTCAAGAACTGAAAACCTGTGACCAGTCTATCCCGCGCGAACCGCAGACGCAAGCGCAAAATATGTAAGATTTTCACATAGGTTTCGAAGGTCCGCTTCTGTTCAACAACTCGGCCCGGCCCGGTTACCCTCCGCGCTCGATGGGGAGAACCCGGAACTCGCGGAGGATGACCGCCAGGCGTTCGGTGGGCAGGCCCACCACGTTGTCGAAGCTGCCCTCGATGCGCTCGACATAGCGGTCGCCGGTCTCCTGGATGGCATATGCGCCCGCCTTGCCGTCGGCCTCGCCGCTTTCGACGTACTCGCGAATCTGGGCGTCGGACATCGGTTTCATCACCACGGCGGTGGCGACGCTCTCGGAGACCATCCGCCCGGTCCGCGGGTCGAGGACGCACAGCCCGGTGATCACGTGGTGGCGGGTGCCGCTGAGCTGCCCGAGGATACTCCGGGCGTCCGCGCGGTCGGCCGGCTTGCCGATGATCTCGCCATCGAGGGCGCACAGGGTGTCCGCGGCGACTATGACCGCCGGCGGGGCCCGGCCGGTGACTTCCCTGGCCTTTGCGACGGCGAGCCGCTCGGCCTCGTCCGCCGCGTCCGCGCCCGGCCGAAGCGTCTCGTCCACCTCGGGCGCGATCACCTCGAACTTGTAGCCCATATCGGCGAGCAGTCGGCGGCGGCGCGGCGAGCCGGAGGCCAGGATCAGCGGGGCCGGGGAGCGGCGATCAGGTGATGCCATAGGCGGTCGCAAGATGTTGGGCGCCCCGGCGGATCGACCGGGCCGAGAGGTCGGCCCCCATCTCGAGCACCCGCAGCACGTCGGGCCGGAGATACTCCTTGAGTGCTGCGAAGTCGAAGTCGCCGGTCCCCGGCGGGCGGTGGTCGTCGAAGCCCTGGATGTCGTGCAGGTGCACTCCCACCAGCCGGTCGCGCTGCCGGTGGAGCAGGGCAAGGTGGTCGAACAGGCCGATATTCTCCAGGATGTGGGCGTGGCCCACGTCGTGCCAGTAGCGGAGGTTCGGAGCGTCCACCCGGTCGAACAGCTCGTCGAACTCCCGATCGAGCGGCAATTCGGCGGCGTAGTAGCGGTTCTCCAGCGCCAGGATGATGTCCGGCGCGTGCGCGCACAGCTCCTCCAAGCTGGCCGCCAGGGCGTCGAGGCAGGCGGGCGCGGCTCGGGCCCGGTCGTTCAGCAGGTCCGACAAGACCCGCTCCCGTTCCCCCTCAGGCCCCCTCCCGGCGACCATCTCGTACAGCCGGAACTGGCGTTTGCTGT
>PWKM01000296.1 GCA_003559755.1 Planctomycetota bacterium | reverse complement strand
TCTCAATCCCGTTGAATGCTTTTTCAGAGAATCGGAAGAACCACCGCCGCTGCTCGGCCGGCAGGAACCGGCGAGGGAGCAGCCGGGAGGCGAGCATCGGGGTGAGGGTGAGGGCCGAGAACAGGGAGGCGATGAGGACGATCCCGGCCACGGCGGCGAACGGAGTGAACAGGATGCGGGCGACGCCGCGCACGAAGAGCAGCGGGAAAAAGATGCACAGTGTGGTCAGGGTGGATGCAGTGATGGCCATCCCCACCTCGGACGCACCATAGACCGCCCCTTCGCGGGGGCTCTCGCCGTCTGCCCGGTGCCGGGTGATGTTCTCCAGGATCACGATGGCGGTGTCGACCACCATCCCGACGGTCACGATAACGGCGAACAGGGTGATCATGTTCACCGAATAGTCGAGCAGGTACATCGCCGCCGCCGACAGGAGGAGCGAGAACGGGATGGACAGGCCGATGATGAACGTGGCGCGGACCTGCCGGAGGAAGATCAGCACGGCGAACATCGCCAGGACCCCGCCGATCAACAGGGTCTCGGCGAGGGCCTGGACCATCATCTCGATGTCTTCCGCGCCGTCCATCACGTTGATGATCTGTATGTCGGCCGGGAGTCGGCGCTCGAGCTCCGGCAGCCGGGCCCGCACGGCACGGGCCACGTTGACCGTGTTGGCGTCCGCCTGTTTGCTCACGAAGAAAATACCGCCCGGCTCGCCATTCACCGTGACGTGTACGCGGGTGTCTTCGAACCCGTCGGTCACTCGGCCCACGTCCTTGATCCGAACGATCCGGTCGCTGTGCGCGGTCAGCACGATGTGGTTCATCGGTTCGACCGCGTCGAACTCGCCGGGCACCCGGGGCAGGTAGTCGGTCCGGCCGGTCTCGATGCTCCCCGCCGAGACGTCCACGTTCTCCTGGGCGATGGCCCGCACCACGTCCGTCGCCGTCAGACCGTGCGAGGCGAGCAGCTCGCGGTCGAGGTCCACGTTGACCTGGCGGTTGAGCGGGACCATTGTTGTGACAGATGCCACCCCGGGAATCCGTTCCAGGTGGGTGGCCACGTTGTCGTCGAGGATGCGCTCGAGGTTCGGGTAGGAGTCGGTCGCCCGCACACCATATACCATGATGGGGAAGGCGGAGATGTCGAACTTGAAAATCCGCGGGCTCTCGGCATCATCTGGAAGAAGTCGGGCCACCCGGTCTATCGCATCGCGCACATCGTTCGCCCGACCGTCCAGGTTTGTCCCCCAGGTGAAAGTCAATCGAATGTTGGACGCGCCTTCCCGCGATGTCGAGAAGATGTGCTCCACGTCCTCGATTGTTGCCAGGACCCGTTCGAGCGTGCGGGTGACCTTTTCCTCCACATCTTCCGGCCCGGCGCCGGGATAGGGCGTGCTCACCGTGATGGTCGGGATTTCCATCTCGGGGAACTGATCGATGGGGGTCTGCACCAGGCAGAATATGCCGAAGATCAGCCCGCCGAGAAAGATCATCAGCGTGGTGACTCCACGCCGTACGGACATTTCAGGAAGATTCATCAGTCGCTCACCTCCCGAGTCGTCACGGTCATCCCATCTTCTAGTAGATGGTGGCCGCGAACGACCACGGCCTCGCCTGGCGACAGGCCCTCCACCACCTCGTAACGGTCCGCCAGCCCGAGACCGACCTCGACAGAACGCTCCCTCACCGCCTTGTCGTCGTCCACCACGAACGCGCGATATCGGCCGTCGTCACGGATCAGAGCGGTGTCCGGTACGACGGTGACGTTCTCCCGCCGGATGACGGCCACGTGCATTCGTGCGAACATCCCCGGTTTCAGCAGCCCCTCGGGGTTGGCGATGCGGACTGTTATCCGGGCTGTCCGGGTGATCGGGTCCAACTCCGGCTGGACGCGGTCCACCACCCCGATTACCGGGCGGTCGGGGTAGGCATCGAAAGTGACGCTGGCCCGCGTCTCGCCGGGCAGGAGCCGGGGGAAGTGCCGGCCCGCCACCGTGCCGCTGACCTCCACATACTCGATGTTGTTGATCCTGATCAATGGAGTGGCCGGGTCCACCCGGTTGCCCTCGTCCACGTATTTTTCGCTGATCACCCCGCTGATCGGTGCCGTTACGAACGCGTCCTCATAGCGCAACCGTGCGCGCGACACCGTGGCCTCCGCCTGGCGGATACGCTCATTCGCGAGTTCCAGGCGGGCCTCGGCCCCGTCGAACGCGCTCATCGCCTGATCCCGCTCCCGGTCGGTCACGGTCCCTTCCTCGTGCAGGGCGAGGATGCGGTTCCTCTCCCTCTCCGCATCGGCGAGGTGGACGCGGGCCTCTCGCTCCGATGCCTGGGCCACGCGGAGGTTCGCCTTCGCCTCGTTCAGCGCGGCTTCCAGGTCATCGTGTTCGATGACGGCGATCCGGTCGCCCTTTTCGACCTCGAGCCCTTCCCGGACAGGCGAGCCGTCCTGGAGCCGGAAGACCTCGAGTGTGCCCGCTGTTTTGGGCCTGACCTGGACGGTCTTGTCGGGCTTCACGGTCCCCGAAACGAACACCAGATGCTCGAGTGTATCGGTCCGGACCTCGGTGACCCCGACGGTCGGTCGATCTCTATCGGCGGGCGCGTCTGGCCGGGCAGCTTGCTCCTCGGTCTCCGGCTGCTCGAGCTGCCGGCCCTGGTAGAAGGCGTATGCGCCCAGGCCCGCGCCGGCAACGGCCAACACGCACACGACAACCGTCAAGATGATTTTCACTGCTCTCATCGGTTATGTTCCTCTGGCACTATCGTCCTGTGTGGCTCAGTCGTCATCATTCGTTGGTTCTTCTCCGATCATCCGTTCCACGGTTCGGGCAGCATCGACAGCCCGCGTCGGCTCGTCGGTGGTCCCCGGCGGCGGCCCGAGGATACCGGTGGCCCGCCTCAGGTCGATTCGGGCGATGGTGTGGCGATGAAGGGCCTGGTGGTACAGCCCGCGTGCCCGGGTGAGCGCGGTGCGTGCGTCGAGCAGCTCGACCTCGGTGTTGACCCCCTCGCGGTATCCGGCCTGGACGAGTTCGAGTGCCCGGTCGGCCCGTTCGATGTTGAGCCGCTGGGACTCGACGAGTTCGCGCGCGTTCTGGAGCTCGAGTATGGCGGTCTGCACCTCCTGTACCGCCTTTTCCTCGGTGTCGGCGAGCAGAATCTCGGCTTGCCTCTGGAGTGCCCTCTGCTCGATGATGCGGCCCTCGCGGGCGAACCCGTCGAACAGCGGCCACGACAGGCGCAGCCCGGCCTGCCATTCGTCGCCCCAGCGGGAGCTGGTCGCGTCCTGTGGATCGGGCCGGGCCCAGCGATGCTGGCCGAAGGCATCGAGCCGGGGCAGATAGAAGCTCCTCGCCTCCTTGACCGCCTCGGCCTGCAGGTCGGCGCTCAGTTCCGCCTCGTAGATGTCGGCCCGGTTGGTCAGTGCAAGGTGGACCGACTCGGCGAGGTCGGGCTCGAAGGGTTGATAGACCATATCGGTCACCAGGTGTACCTCGCTCTGCTGCGAGGCGCCGATTGCCCGGAGCAGGCGGGTCTGGGCACGATCGCGCAGGTTCTGCTGCTCGATCAGGTCGGCCCGGATGTTCGATACATCGACGCGGGCACGGAGTACATCGTATTCGGTCGCCGCGCCGTGCCGTCGGCGGGCCTGGACGTTCTCCAGGTGTCGCTCTGCGGATTCGAGCGCCGCCTCGTGTACCTCGATCAGGCGCTCGGCGAGCAGCGAGTCGTAATAGGCGGTCGCAACCATGAACAGCGTGCCCTCGACGGTGCTCCGCACCCGCTCATCGCTGAGGTACGAGAAGATTCGGGCCGCCCGTTGAGCGATCCGCATCACCCCGCCCTTGTACAACGGTTGGGTGACCTCGACCTGCCAGGCGTAGTTGTCCCTGTTGCCCATCTCGATGGTCTGCACGCCGAGGTCCACTGTGGGGACCTGATCGAGCCGGGTGTACGTGCCGGTCAGCCCGAGGCGGGGGAGGGCCTCGGAGTACGCCCCGATACGCCGTCCCCGCGCCCGCTCCTTCTCCTGGAGGGTGGCCTGAATCTGCGTATTTTCTGCCAGGGCGATGTGGACCGCCTCCTCGAGGGTGAGGGGGCCTGTCAGCAGCGGCCGGTCCGGGGCGTCGGGGTCCGGCGTCCGCCATCGCTCGAACGATGCAGCCCGTCGGCGTCCGAGCCCTTCGTAATACTCCGCGCGGGTCGCCACACATCCGGCGGTCAGGAGTGCGGCGAGCGCCGCCGCGAGGATGACACGTCGTTTCCCGTCGAAATTACTCATTGGCTGTCCCGTCCAAAAGCCCGTGAAAGAGGATTTGTTCGACCGTCCCGGGGTTGATTGACTCCAGCGCCCGGGCCCCGGTATGAATCCATTCTCCGATGATGGCGTTCGTGGTGCCCTCGAGGACGAGCACGGCCAGAACCGGATCGATGTCGGCGAAGATGCCCTCCCGAATCCCCGCTTCAAAAACCGATTCCAGTTGCCGATGGATCCGGCCGTGGATTTCCAGGCAGCGTTTGGAGAGCATCGGCGGGGAGGCGGACTCGGCCCCGGAGACAAAATTTCCGAAGATATGGAAGAACTGGCGGTGCTCCTCGAAAAAATCGAGCTTGCATCGGACCGCTGCCCGAACCTTATCCACCGGACCGTCGGCCTCGTCCAGGCGTTGGTCCAACTTCCGGAGATACTGGTCCGCCCGCATTTCGATCAGCTCGTGGTATAGCCGTTCCTTGCTCTCGAACAGGTTATACAGCGAGCCCACGCTGAATTCCGCCTCGTCGGCGATCTCCTGCACGCTGGTGGCGTGGAAGCCCTTCCGGGCGAACAGCTCTTCGGCGGCCTCCAGGATCAGGCGCCGGTGCTCACGGCGCTCGCGCTCCTTGCGGCTGAGCCGCTTGCCCGATTGTTGTCCCATTGCGATGCCCTCGTATCGGCCGGCCTCGTTCGCGGCGTTCAGAACGCCCGTTCATAATATGAACCTCCATTCATTATAAGCGGTCTGGGATGCCGGTCAAGAAAAAAGTGGGGAAAAATCCGGTCCTGAACACCGAGTCACACGGTGTCGGACGGGGTGCTTCTCAGAATCGCAGGTCGATGGTGGCTTCCTGGTCGGCGAACGGCGCTCGCACGATGGCCAACTCGCGCCCCCGGTCATACGTCCACCCCCGGCGGGTGTCGGCCAGGTTTTCGATCTTTTCGAGGTCCCGGTCGTTTAGAAGCACTCGCGTTGGCTCGGCGCACTCGGCGAAAGTGATGTAGCAGGTTTCGTCCGGGTGGTAGGCGAGCCGGGCGGTGATCTGTCCGGGCGACGAGCGGATGGCCATCATGTGTGCCATCGACGCGATGCGCACCCTGCGTTCCCGCCAGGGCACGGCCTCGCAGTTCGGCTCGACGTGCTCGCCCAGCAGGTGGAGGATGTTGCGGGTGATGTGTTGGGGGTTGTTGTACAGCGGGTAGTATTCCCGACCGTCCACGATGTTGAACGAATCGGGGTAGAAGCCGATGAGCGACGGCGACGTGCCCGGGCCGGTCTTCTGCATGTGCATCGAGCACAGGGTAATCGCCCGTGCGATCCGGTGCCACTGCATCGACTTGTCGTGTCGGCTGAGCCGGAGCAGTTGGTTGGCGTAGATCAGGCCCATCCACTGGGCGGCGGTGCCGAACTGCGGCTTCCGGTCGATGGTGACGCCGAACAGAGGCACGGTCGCGTATCGCATCAGGTCGCGGTTGTGGGCGTGCCACAGGTAGACGAACGGCAGGCCCGCCCAGGCCCAGTACACCGCCTTTTCCAGGCGGCTCGGGGTGCCGGTGATAAGGTACTGGTCGAGGTATGCCGATATGAGGTGTGCGGTCACGTAGAGGTCGGGGGTCGTCTCGTGGAGGTCCGCCTGCATGCCGGATGGCCGTCGGCAGTGGTTGAGCAGTCGGAGCGCCTTTGCCCCGGCGCTCAGGTGCCGCCGGTCGCCGGTGAGCAGGCCCGAACGGAGCAGCCGTGCCGCGTTCTGTGCCGTCACGCCGTACGAGGACGCTTTCGGTTTCCGGGGCTCGTCGGGGCTGTCTTCCGGCCATCCGCCGTCCGACAGTTGGCTGGTCTCCAGCTTGTCCAGCCGGCCTTTCTCCAGGTCCAGCTCTTCGGCGAACCCGCCCCGGAAATATGCCATGGGCAGGCCCGCCGACCCGTTGTGGGCCAGGATGGCGGCCTCGACGGAATCCCGCATCCGCCGCTTGTGCTCGGGGTCCTTTGTGAACAGCGAAATCCGCCACAAGGCGAGGCCGATCAACTCGCTGTAGGTGAACGTCTTGCTTCGGCCCGGCCCCTGGGCGCTTGCCCAGGCCGAGTGCCGTTCGCTCCAGGCGCGGTCTAGATAGGTCTCGATGTCCAGCTCGAGGTTCTTCCGGTAATCGCGCGGCTTGGGCGGCGGCGGGATGAGCCCGTGGGCGGTGATATGCTCTTCGACCGCATCGAGCACATTGTCAGAGGGCAGGACGAATATCGTGCTCTCGATTCGCAGTTCATTGCCCGGCGTCATCTGGAAGGGGCGGGCGGCCGTCAGTTCGTTCTCGTTGACGAACTTCGGTATCGACGGGACGAACAGCCCGAGCAGGTCGGAATGGTCCACGCCCTCGATGAAGTTCGGCGAGGCGAATGCGGCGGCGGGATAGCGGTGGGCGTCCGCCGTGTTCTCCTCTCCGTCCCAAACCTGGAGCGGGTCCCAGGTCAGGCCGATGACGAAGCCCCGCCGACTGACAGCCATCACCGGCGAGGTGATCTTATAGGGGTGTGGGGCGAACCGGTTCTGGAACGGCGGGGGGGCCGGCCCGGCCGCCGAGGTCCGCTCGTCGTCCACCACCCAGTCCAGCCCGGGCAACAGCGCGGCGGGCCGCTCGCTCGCTTCTCCACCGACGGTTCGCAGGAAGGGGCTCCTGAAGGCGAGCAGTTGTCGAGGCCGGTTGGTGGTCAGGCGGCTGACAACGGTCACCCTCGGCCCGTCGCCCGGCATGTGGAACTCGATGCTGGCCGACCAGTTGCCGTTGTCGGCGTCGTAAGATTTCGAGTCGAGCCGGAGGATGCTCACGTCGTCCCGCTGGTCCATCTGGTAGCCGGCGGCCACGATCTTTTCCGCAGTCTGTTCGCCGTCGCTGCCCCGGAATACGACCTCGGCCAGCGGGTCGGCCCGGGCCACCAGCGTCTGGCCGCGTGGCCCTCGACCGAAGAGCCGATATGCCTCGATCTGGCCGTTGACCAGCGGGAACGTGAGGAGCAGGTCGTCGTTCTCCAGTACGATCCCGCCTTCGACATTGCGGATTTGAGCCACTTTGATACCCCCAGATAGGTGCCGTCGCCTGACAAACCATTTTTACCACATAAAGCAGGATTTGGCAAGATGCTTGCGGAAAAAGGTATTACCACATAAACTATATGATTCAGAGGATGGGCAGGCCGAAACCCTCCGATACATTCCTCAGCAAGCGGCCGCCGGAGCGACAGAAGGGGCTCGATGATTGTGACGGGTAACTCCACGGACGAGTGTCGCCGAGTGGCCGTTTTCGGAGGCAGTTTCGACCCGATCCACAACGGGCACGTCGAAGTGGCCGAGGCGGCCAGGATGGAGAACAAGCTGGACAGGGTCCTGTTCGTGCCCGTTTACAAACAGCCGCACCGGCGGCGGCCCCCCAGGGCGTCGGGCCACGACCGGCTCCGCATGATCGAGCTGGCGATCAGCGAGCATCCCGCGTTCGAGGCGTCCGACTGCGAACTGCGAAGGCGGCAAACCTCGTACACCGTCGATACGATGGCGGAAATTCGCGATCGGCTCGGCCCGGAGCCGGACTTGTTCTTTATCATCGGCTCGGACAGCATCGTCGAGCTGCCCGACTGGAAGGACCTGTCCCGGCTGGCCGCGTTGTGCCGGTTCATTGTGGCCGCCCGGCCCGGCTGGCCGCTGGACCGGCTCGACGCCCTGACCGAATGCCTGCCAGGCGACTACGTGGCGGCGATGAAAGAGGCGGCCGTGTACACCACGGGCAACCCGGTCTCATCGAGTGAGGTCCGACGCCGCCGGGCTCGCGGCGAATCGATCCGGGGGCTCGTCGCCGAGCCGGTGCGCGAGTATATCTTTGAGAACGGGCTGTACGAAAATTGCCCCGACGGGTATGATAATAATTGATAAACGGAACAGCCCGGACAGCCGACAATATAGCAAAGCCACAGGTTCGCGCCTCAGATAGGGAAGAACCACCATGATGAGAAACGCTTTCGTCTGTCTTTCGATGATGTTCATCTGCGGCCTCGCTGGGATGAGCGGGGCTCGAGCGGCCGATCGGACCAACCTCGTCGGCGTGCTCAGGGACCCGGAGACGGGGCTGCGGCTGAACAGAGTGGAACTCGCCCTCGTTGACCCGGGCGATTATCGTGTCGTCACGAGAGGCGACGGCCGGTTCGTCTTCGAGGATGTCCCCGTCGGGACACACCGATTCCTGTTTGCCTACCTCGGCGACGACACCGGGATTCGCCGTTCGATATTGATTGCCAAGGACATCGAGGTCTGGGAGGGGAGGGACCCCCTGGTGATCGATCGCCGGCTCCTCCGTGAGCACCCGGAGGACCGAAGCCCCAGCGTGGCGGCCTATGAGTTTGAGGATGGCCGCTCGCGGGAGTTTTCTCGGTCACGCATCCTTCGAGAGCCGCTCGGCCACCGCTGGCCCAGGCAATACGTGTCGTTCCGCTTCGAGTTCGAACCCCATCGCTGTCGCCGCCCGTCCCTCCGAGTGGTGGACGGGTCCACCGGCCGCGAGGTGCCCTTCCAGCTTTCCGATGTTGCCCGCGGCCGGGAAGACACCGTCCGGTCCTGTGTCATCACCTTTCCTTCGTCACTCGAGCCGTTCGAACGAAAAATCTATGTCGTGGCCTACGATTGGCGGCCCGGCTTTTTGGAGCCGAATTTTCGGACAGACCTCAGCGTCGAGATAGATGAGGCGACCGGGACCCAGGTGCTCTCGAACTCGAGGATGGCGGTCCGCCTGCCCCCCGCCGAGGGGACAGGACCGGCCCCCGCCGACGAGGCGCAGGCGCCCATACTCGAACTGCGCGGCCGGGACCACCAGTGGTTCGGCCGAGGCCGCTTCACCTCGGACAGGACCATCGAGTCGTTCACCGCTGAGCTCACCGAAGACGGCCCCCTGTTCAAACAGTTCGAGATCACCTACCGCATCGCGGCTGTGGAAGGCGAGACCGAGGAAGACACGAAACCGCCCGCCGAGTACCGGATGGTGCTGCGCCTGCATGCCGACAGCGATTACCTGGTCATCGGCGAACAGATGACCGGCGAGGCCGACCTGGAATTTCGACTCGAACTCGACGATCGGTTCGATGCCGACCAGGCCGCCTTTGCCCAGGGCGGCCGGCCGTGGTTTGCCACGGTCCGCCCGGAAGTCGAACAGACCACCACGCTCGCCGTGTTCCGGGCGTGGAATCCGCCCGGCGTCCGGAACTCGCACGACTGGTACGGCCTGATGACGTCCGGAGATCGGCGGGATGCCGTCGGACTGGTGCAGATCGACGGCCTGTCGTGGCACTTCGCCGAACGCCAACTGTGGGCGGACCAGACCTGGCTGAGATATACCGACGACAAGAACGAAGTCCGGCTGGTGAAGGAGCCGGACGGAGACCTGAACCTTCTGTTCCCGCATCGGCCGGGAACCCGGCGGTTCGCACTTTCCGTGTTCGACAGGACCCGGAACTGGGACCCCGAGACGCTGGCCGCCGGGCGACCGCGCGGCGACAGGACGCATCATCTCAACCGCCTCCACATGGAACTGTCACAGATCGACCTGCAGCGGCTCCCCGAAATGCAGATTCCTCGAGCACGGACGGCCGGGCACCCCCGCCTCCTGTTCAACCCCGATACGTTCGAGAGATGGAGAAACGTTTATCGCGAGGACCCCGACCGCATCCCCCCCGTCCTCTCCGATGTGTTTACCGGCTCCCGTCGGAATACCGAACTCGTCCGCAGGCACATCATCGGCACAATCGAGCATCTCCGCCGGGGCTTTCTGGGAGACGGGCCGGCCACGGAACTGGCCGGTTACAACAGCCGATTGCTCCACCCCCACCAGCTCGGCCCCCACGTGAAATACGTGGCCCTGCTCTACGACGCCCACGTCGCCAGCGGCTTGTTCTCCAGTCTCGAGCAGGAGTGGATTCTCGGTACCCTGGCCCTGGTGGCTTCACGAATGGAAGACCCGAACTACCGGCTCCGCTTCGCCCACGACGCCGAACAATCGGCGGCAATCGACACCTCGCTCGCCGTGCTCGGCCTGCTGCTGGACGGCCACCCCCGCAGCATGTCGTGGTCTTACGAGGCCGAGCGGCGGATGCGCACCCACCTCCAGCAGGTCAATGCACTGGGGGGCATTCCCCTGGATACCGGCCTGCTGCTCGGCGCGATGAACCGGTGGGCACGAATCGCCCCGGTTATCGAATCGGCACGCGGCGCCGGCAGCGGAG
>PWKM01000032.1 GCA_003559755.1 Planctomycetota bacterium | reverse complement strand
GAACTAACGCCGGTTGGCAGTGGCCTCAGCCCCTCCGCGTGTTCCGTCGTCCCGGGCGGTCATTGCGTTTTTCCCTCCGTTCGGCACGCCCTTTGCATTGTTCGGTGCTCGGACGTGGTGCATCCGCGCGCCCCCTTGCATCTCACGGGGGCGAAATATGTGCAGAAGATGGGCGGACCAAGTGACAGAACGTTTTCAGACCGGAGATAACGGCTGCCCGCGTGAGCGGTGGAGGGCCGTCTCTCTGTTCGGTCATCCCTCTCGAACGCCTGTCCGGCGGGCGGGCTCGCTCGAAACAATCGCCAGGGGGTTCAGACAATGAGTGACGTTGCGGACGCGAATCCGTGCTGTCGGCACAATCCGCCGCTGGTATTGGCCGTGGACGACGAGCCGTGCATCAGCCGAGTCGTCGAGATCAAGCTTCGGCGACACGAATTCGATGTCCTCCGGGCGGCCTCGGGCGAGGAAGGCCTTGAGAAATTCATCGAGCATCGCCCCGATGTGCTGATCACGGATGTCAATATGCCGGGGATGTCGGGCATCGAACTGTGCGCCCGGTGCGAGGAGTTTCGGGAGGACTCGCCCTTCCTCACCATTGTCCTCACCTCCCAGCTCGACCCCGACACCCAGGCCTGGCTCGCTCGGTCGCCACATCGCAAATATCTGTCCAAACCGTTCAGTCTCCGCGAGGTCCTGCGCCTGGTGGAAGAATACACGACGGGCGGACAAGCGGGCCGCAGGCCACTCGTATCACTCAACCAGGGAGCAGGCCGATGAGCAGCGTGACAGGGCAGCTTGTCCTGGACCGGGACCGCAGTTACCTGACAGAGCTGGCCGGTCATCTCTACCGCCAGAAGGGGGTGACCGTTCACATCTATGATGCCGACGGCAACCTGGCGATGTCCAGCCCCGGAAACGGGGCCGCCCCCCAACCGGACGACGGCCAGGCCGAACTGCTCCGGCGACTGTGCAACGAATGCCGCGAGACCGACACCGTCCGGCGGCTGACTTCCCCGGACGGCCGGGGGATCGAGGCCAAGCCCATCCGGAACTCGTCCAGTTACTTCGGCACCCTGGTCGCCAGCGGGCCCGATACCGACTCGCTTGCCGCCCGCTCGACCCACGTGGTGCTCGACGCGATGCTCGAGGTGCTCGCCGAGGAGTCTTCGAAGGAGCACGAGATCGAGAGCTTGGCCGGCGAGCTGGCGCTCCGGTACGAGGAGATCGAGCTCCTCTACGAGATCGACGAGAAAATCCCGCTCCGATCATACACCAGCAACGTGATTGAGTTCGTGGCGGAAAAGGCGTTCTCGGTGCTCGAATGCTCCTGCCTGGCGTCAGTGGGGATCGACACCGAGGTTGCCGGGATGGGCGAGGGCTGCCGCCTGTTCTGGGCGCCGGACCGGGTCGAGCCGCCCTCCACCGTGCTCCAGATCGAGGCGGAACAGACGGCTCGGCAACTCGCCGCCCGCTGCGTCCGAACCGGCAAGCCGGAGGTCATCGTCAATCTGAACCGGCATCCCGAGCTGCGGACCCACTCCTACGAATTCGGCTCGGCGATGGCCCAGCTGCTGATCGTCGAGTCCGACTCCTACGGCTGCCTGGTCGCGTTCAAACCGGTCGGCGAGCCGTTCAGCAGCTACCACCTGAAGCTGATGTCGGCGATCGCCCGCAAGAGCGCGTTCGTCATCCGCGACAGCCGGCTGTACGAGGACCTCGACGACCTGTTCTTCAACCTCATCCGGCTCCTCGTCAACACCATCGAGAACAAGGACCGGTACACCAAGGGCCACTCCCAGCGGGTGAAAACCTTCACCGTCCGGTTGGCCGAATTGATGGGCCTGCCGCGGGCAGAGATCGACACGCTCAACCTCGCCGGGCTGCTCCACGACATCGGCAAGCAGGGCATCCCCGACGCCGTCCTGAAAAAGGAGGGCGAGCTGACCGACGAGGAAATGGCGATGATAAAAACTCACCCGGTCCGGGGCGTCAACCTGATCCAGCACATCAACCAGTTCCGGCCGTGCCTGCCCCTGATACGACATCACCACGAGCAGATCGACGGGCGTGGCTATCCCGACGGCCTGAAAGGCGATGAGATACCGCTCGGTGCCCGGATCATCGCCGTGGCCGACACCTACGACGCCCTGACCAGCGACCGATGCTACCGCTCCCGGTTCCCGACCGCAGGGGCGTTCCGGGTCATCGAGAAGGCGGCCGGCAACCAGCTCGACCCGCAGGTGGTCGGGCTGCTCCTGGATAACCGGGAAGAGTTCGCGAGATACAGCCAGGACGTCAACGGAGTTGGTTCGAGCGTACTGCAGGCACAACCGGCCGGCTGAGGAGAACGTCGCGTGAAAGGCGCAGCGTTGCCAACCGAGTTCAGTGAACTGCCGGGGAAATCTCTCCGTCCGCAGCCGCGGTTGAGAACCCCCCTCGTATGCTCGCTGCTCATCCTTCTCATCCTGCTGGGCAAGGCGGTTACCTGTGCCCATCATCCGGGTCGGGCACTCCTTTTCGATGCCATGCTGATGGTGCCGATCAGCTTGATGGCCTATCATCGCGGCCTGTTCGCCGGCATGGCGGCCGCGGCCGGGGCGGTCGGCGGCGGCCTCCTGGTCTCCTT
>PWKM01000104.1 GCA_003559755.1 Planctomycetota bacterium | reverse complement strand
GACGGCGGAGCAATGGATCGGGGAGGTCAAGAACGGGTTCGGGACGCGGGGCGTTCCCTGCGGGCAGCAGCACGCCAACGCGGCGTGGTTCCGGATCGCGGCGTTGGCGTACAACCTGTTCTTGCTGCAGCAGGCGTTCGGGTTTCCGCCGGAACTCTTGCGAGCGACGGTGGGGACGGTTCGGTGGCGGTTGTACCAGACCGCCGGTCGGCTGGTACATCACGCCCGGCAGCTCGTCCTGAAGGTCGCCGCCGACGCGAAGACGCTTGCGATGCTGTCCGACATTCGGCTGGTCTCGCGGAGTCTCGCCTTCGGCTAGCCGTTCTCTTCTCTGGATTGAGCGACGAGTGGGGGAGCTGAGGAGATGGTACGCCTGCAGGGCGTCCAATTCCGCCGATGCCCGGCCTTTTGCACTACGATTCGCCTTCTGGAGCCGTCGTCCACGACTCGAACGCACATCCACTGCCAACCGGACCCGTTTACCGTCCGCTCTTACCCCATCAAAATCTCTATCGCCGGATTTGGGACACCGTCCCTGTGCTGGAAATCAGGGGAGGCACGAATTATAATGGTACAGACCGGGCAGGAATAATACATTGGCAATTGTCGGAACGGGCATCGACATAGTCGAGATGAAGCGGATCGAGGAGGTGCTCGATCGGCACGGAGACCGGTTCCTCCGCCGTGTGTTCACGGCGGGCGAGATCGAATATGCCGAATCGGCCGATTCCATGATCGAGCATCTCGCCGGTCGTTTTGCCGTCAAGGAAGCGGTGTTCAAGGCGCTGGGGACCGGCTGGACCGGACAGGTCCGCTGGCGGGATGTAGAAGTCCGGCTCCGGTCCACGGGTGAGCCGGTGGTCCGGCTCTCGGGCGGGGCACGGCAGCGTGCAGAAGAACGCGGCATCAGCCGTATGCACATTTCGATTTCGCATACGGGAAACTACGCGGCCGCACACGCGATTGCAGAGGGAAAATGTTGAAGCGTCGCGGCACAACCCGCATTGCCGTAATGGCTGTGGCTGCCGGTGTGTTTTTCGCAGTCGCCACACCCGGTCGGGCGCAGGGGCCGTTCGAGCGGTTCCGCCGGCCGGTCGCCGTGGCCTCAGACGACGCACTTCATCTGTTTGTCCAGAGGTTGAAAGGTGAGGAGCAGACGGTGGCTGCCTGGCGGCGGGACGAGCACGGCTCCTGGAGCCGTGTTGCAGAACTGCGCGGCGATTACAGTACGATTATCTGGCACGACGGCTACTTCTATATGTTTCTCAAAACGTCGGTGGTGCGGCTGGATGACCAGTCGTTCCGGAACGTGGGCCACGCCGAATGGTGGTTCAACTGGCGACCGCAGGCGGCAATGGTACTGGACGGGGCGCTTATGGCGTTCGGCGCCGGTCCCGATGGCGGACTTCATCTTGCGTCCGCTCCGCTCGCAATGGCCGATGAGGCGGGCGCGTCCCGTTCAAGCCATTTCCTGGACGCGGACTGGCAGCGCCTGCCACTCTATCAGCCCGGGCCGGGCGCTCCCCGCTGTATTGACGTTCGAACACTGCTCGCCGCAGAATCTCGCTGGGTATTCTGGGTCCTCGACCGCCATCAGGAAAGCAAAGCGTTAAACGTCGCCGAATTGACAGCGGACGGTCTGGGTGAGCCAGACACCATTGCGACCGCCAGGGATGCCCTGGACTTCGCCGTGGCCGAGCACGATGGCCGCCCGATGGTCGTGTTCGCCTCGCTCCCTGCTCGGCTGCGCGAGAAAAACCTGCTCGCCTACCGTGTCCGAAAAAACGAGAAATGGCCGCCGTTTCACACCATCGAGTCGATCACCAATGAGCCGGTGGAGCAGACGTTCGAGATGGTCGCCGTCACGTGGGAGGATTCCGTCCATCTGTTTTTGGGTACGGAACACAGGATTCTCGTCTCGCAGTTCGACGGCGCGGACTGGTCGGTACCAAGATCGGTTCTGGCGGACCCGGTCTGGCAGTGGATGGTGGACCATCTGATATGGCTGGTCGCGGTCGCGGTCATCAGCGTGATCGGTCTGATTGTGTCGCTGGTTCGAAATCGTTCATTGCCCCGGCGGGTCGAGATCGCGGGGCTCGAGTACACGCTCGCCTCGTGGCCCCGGCGAGTGGCGGCATACCTGATCGACCTGGTTCTGATCGTTTTGGTGCTGGCGGCTCTGGCGACTTATGCGGGGATTTCGAGTTGGGTCGAACTGCTCATCGGCTTCTCGGTCCTCGAGCTTTTGTATTTTTCCATATTCGAGGCGCGGACCGGACATACCTTCGGCAAGCGGGCGATGGGCGTGATTGTCGTCAGCCGCAACGGGGGATATCCCAGTGCTTCGGAAGCCCTGCTCCGCAACGCGATCCGTGCCGCGGCGGACACGCTGGCCATCCCGCTGAGCTGGCTCGGCGGTTCGTTTGTGCTGTTGAATACACGTGGTTCCCAACGATTAGGAGATATGTTAGCAGGAACGTATGTTGTCCGAGAACAAAAAGAATAAGTCGAATCGCAATACTCTCTTTCTGACCATCGCCGCTGCCGCCACCGTCGGTCTGCTCATCCTGGCGCTGCCTCCCACAGAAGTCAGCGTGCTCGCCTGGATAGCGTTCGTGCCCTTGCTGGTCG
>PWKM01000308.1 GCA_003559755.1 Planctomycetota bacterium | reverse complement strand
TTTCCCGATCGGGTTCCGCAACCCGTTGGCGGACAAGGGGCTGCGTCGATTTCGGGTCGTTTCGTAAAAACCCGTTTTCGGCCGCGACCCGGCCGGACCGCCAAACACGGAACTTCTTCCCCGTAAACAGGTTACATCACACCCCGGCCCGCCGCCCCAATCCGGACCGCACACACCCTCCATGTATATACCGCAGGCCCCGCCCCAAAACAGGAAACGACGAAAATCACACCAGAGCCCGGAGGTGTTCGAGGAAGGTGTCGATTTCGGGGTCGGTGCCGATGCTGACGCGGAGGTAGTCTTCGTAGCCGGGCAGGTCGAGGTGGCGGACGAGCACGCCCCGGTCCATCAGCGCCCGCTTGAGGCCGGCGGCGTCGGCGATGCGGAAGAAGACGAAGTTGGCCTGGGACGGGTAGTGCTCGATGCCCATCGCGTCGAGTTCGCGCTTCAGCCGGTCGCGGGTGGCGACGACTCGTCGGCAGTTCCGCTCGGCGTGTTCGAGGTCGTCCAGAGCGGCGAGGGCGACCGCCTGGCTGATCCGGTCGAGGTTGTACGACTCCTTGACCTTGTCGAGCTGCCGGACGGTCTCCGGTCGGGAGATGCCGCAGCCCAGCCGCATCCCGGCCAGCGAGAACGATTTCGAGAGCGAGCGGACCACGATGACGTTGGGGTGGTCGATCGCGAGCGGGATGCAGGTCCGGCCCGCGAAGTCGGCGTAGGCCTCGTCGATGACCAGGATGCCGTCCAGCTCGGGCGCCAGGGCGTCGAGGGCGGCCATCTCGGTCCACAGCCCGGTCGGCGCGTTCGGGTTGCACACGAAATAGACGGTCGCGTCCACGTCGGTCAGTTTCTCGACGGAATCGACGTCGATCATCCGCGCCCCCTGGATGGCGGCGAGGGTGGCGTAGAGTGTGTAGGAGGGGAAGAGGGAGGCCACGCCGTCGCCCTCGCCGGCGCAGGCCCGGACGATGAGGTTGAGGATGTCGTCGCCGCCCTGGCCCGCGATGACGGCCTCGGGCGGGACGCCGTACACCTGTCCGATTTTGCGGCGGAGCGCGGTCGCCATCGGGTCGGGGTAGAGCCGGAGGTCGTCGTTCGCCTCGCGTGCGATGGCGTCGAAGACGTTGGGCGAGGGCGGATAGGGGTTCTCGTTCGTGTTGAGCTTGATGTAGGCCTTGTCGCGGGGCTGTTCGCCGGGCGCGTAGCCCTGCATCGCCCGGATGTTCGGTCGGAAGTACCTGGGGTCGGTCATCGGTTCCTCATCCCGTGCTGCCTGCGGTTCGCTGTTCGCCGCGGTCAGGTGCCGTCGCGTCGTTTCTCGGCGCTTCGCCGGTGTGCGTCGTACCCCTCGGCCTGTGACAGGGCTCGGATGGCCTGGATTTCGCGGCGGAGAGCGTCTTCGTCGTACTTGATATACGAGGTGGCCCGGAGGAACGAGTTGGCGGAGAGGCCGGAGAAGAATCGCGCCGTCCCGCCGGTGGGCAGGATGTGGGACGGCCCTGCGACATAGTCGCCGACCGCCTCGGGCGTCCACGGGCCGATGAAGACCGCGCCGGCCGACCGGATTTGTGCGGCGACCTCGTCCGGGTTCTCGGTCTGGACTTCGAGGTGTTCGGGCGCGATCTCGTTCGCCAGGTCGGCGGCGGCGTACAGGTCGGGCACGACGATGGCCAGGCCGAACCGCTTGATCGCCGCCCGGGCGGTCTCGGCCCGGTTCAGCCCGGGCAGTTGCCGCTCCAGCGCCTGGTCCACCCGCTGGGCCACCCGGTGCGAGTCGGTCACCAGGATGGCGGAGGCCATCTCGTCGTGCTCGGCCTGGGAGAGCAGGTCGGCGGCCACCCAGTCGGGGTTGGCGGAGCCGTCGGCGATGACGAGAATCTCGCTCGGGCCGGCGAACATGTCGATGTCGACGTGGCCGTAGACGGCCTTCTTCGCCAGCATCACGAACAGGTTCCCCGGCCCGACGATCTTGTCCACTTTCCGGATGGTCTGTGTCCCCAGGGCCATCGCCGCGATCGCCTGCACGCCGCCGATCCGGTAGATTTCCCGCACGCCGAGCACGCTGCACGTGGCGAGGACGAGCGGATCGACCTCCTTGCCGTCCCGGGGCGGGGTGACGACGACCACCCGGGGCACCCCGGCCACCTGGGCGGGGACGACCGACATGATGACCGTGGACGGATAGGGGGCCAGCCCGCCGGGCACGTAACAGGCCGCCGACTGGACCGGGGTATATCGCCGCCACAGGGTCCGGCCCTCGCTCGCCAGCGGGGGCGGCTCCTCGATGCGGATTGTTTCCTGGTACTCGCGCACGTTGTCGGCGGCCAGCCGGACGGCCGACAGGAACGCATCGTCCGCCGCCTTCTCGGCGCGCAGGGCGACCGACGGGTCGATCCGGAACAGGTCGGGGGTGAGGATCGCGCCGTCGAGCTTGAGGGTGTATTCCGAGATCGCGTCGTCGCCGTCCCGGGCCACGTCGCCGACGATGCGGTGGACCACCTCCTTGGGCGAGAGCGCTTCGCCGAACACCTTCCGGGTCAGCTCGGACGAAGGCCCGGACGACTCCTGCTCGAGCAGCGTCAGCCGGTCTCGCAGTTGGGCGATCGCCTCGGCGGCATCTGATTGGTCCAGTATTCGCAGCATTCCTGTTTCCCTTCGCGCCAGTGTGGGGCTATCTTATCGATACGCCGCCGCCGCGGCAAGAGATTTTCGCACGCACAACCCCGCCTGCGTTCCGGCGAGAGGGGATCGGGCGCGGCCCCGGCGGGCGGCGGGTTCTCAGTGGTCGCTCTTGCCCGTGAATCGGAACGAGTTGATCTTGAGGGCCGGGACGACCGCCGAGCCGAGCCGCTCGCGCTCGCAGCCGACGGCGTCGATGTTGGACAGCGCGTCGACGACCGACTGGGTGAACCGGAGATGTTTGACCGGGCGGCTCACCGCCCCGTCGGCGATCTCGAACAGGCCGTACCGGGTCATCCCGGTGATCTGGGCGCTGGCCCGCTCGGCGAGGTTGGTGTAGTGGAACCGGGAGACGAGCAGGCCGTGCCCGGTCGACTCGATCATCCGGTCGATGGTCGATTCGCCCGGGGCGACGAGCAGGGTGTTGAGGTACGGGCCGCCGGGGTTGGGCGGAACGCCGCCGTGCCCGGTCGATTCCACGCCGTCCTTCGCCGCCGTCTTCTGGTCGTACACGGCCGCCCGGAACACCCCGTTCTCGATGAGCGTCACCGGGCGGGTGGGGGTGCCCTCGCCGTCGAACCCGAACGGCGAGCCGTCGGGGTCGTGCGGGTCGTCCACCAGGGTGATGCGTTCGTCGAGCACCCGCTGCCCCAGTTTGCCCTGGAAGCAGCTCCGCCCCCGCTGCAGGTCCTCGGCGCTGAACGCGACCCGGCCGAGGTATTGGAACAGGACGGCGGCCACGGCCGGTTCGAGCACCACGGTGTATTCGCCGGGCTCGAGTTCGGCGGGCCCGCGCGAGGCGAGGCATTTCTGGAGTGCGAACTCGGCGCGGTCGGCGACGTCGGCCTCGTCGAGCCGCGAGCCGGTGAACTGGGCGCAGCCGGCGGCGGTGTCGGCCATCGCGACCACGTTGATTCCGGCGGTCGATCTGCGGTCGAACTGGCGGGTCCCCGCGGTATTCGCCGCCCCGACCCAGGCGGCGCCAGTCGATACGGAGCCGGCGGCGACCGCCCCGGCGGCCTCGATGTGGCCGATCAGTTCCCCGGCGACCTCGGCCCGTCGAGCCGGCGGGCAGGACGCGGTCTCCTCGTCGAACTGGCCCACGGGCTCGGCCGTCGGGCTGTGGAGGATGCCGGGGAACTCCGGGTCCTCGGCCGCCGACCGTGCGATGGCGGCCGCCTTTTCCGCCGCCGCCCGGATGCCCGCGTCGGTCAGCACCCCGGTCCGCACGCAGCCGGTCCGCTTGCCCATTACCACCCGGAGGTATAGGGTGGCGGAGTCCTGGGCGACGTTCTGGTGGATGATGTTGTTGGCGAACCGGGTGAGGGCGTTTGACCGGGTCATCAGGACGGCGTCTGCGGCGTCACCGCCGGCGTTGACGGCAGCGGCGAGCGCCCGGTCGAGCAGGGACAGCGTTTCGTCACGAGAGGTCATCGGACAACTCCAACCTGTACATTTCGGAAGCGGGTGGGGGCGACGCCGTGCCCGACGTGTGCCGTCTGGCCCGGCTCGCCTTTGCCGCAGTTCAGCGTGCCGAATATCATCCAGTGGTTCTCGTTGCACACGGCGTCACAGGAGCCCCAGAACTCGGGGGTGATGCCGGTGTAGCTGGGGTTCTTGTAGAGGGTGCCCAGCCGGCCGCCCTCGATCTCGTAGGCGACCTCGGTCCCGAACTGGAAGTTGATCCGGCGGTCGTCGATCGACCACGATCGGGTGGTATCGAGGAACAGCCCGCCTTCGGTATCCGCCAGCAGGTCGTCGAGCTCCCAGTCGCCCGGGAGGATGTTGATGTTCGTCATCCGGACGATGGGCAGGGCCCCCCATCCGTCGGCCCGGGCGGCGCCGGACGATTTCGTGCCCAGCTTTGCCGCGCTCTCGCGGTCCGAGATGTATCCGACGAACCGGCCCTGCTCGATGATCGGCACGCATTGGGCGGGCACACCCTCGTCGTCCCATCCGAACGTGCCCAGCCCGCCGGGGGTGGTCGCGTCCGCGACGATGTTGACCGCCTCGGAGCCGTACCGGAACGAGCCGAGCTTGTCGGGGGTCAGGAAGCTGGTCCCGGCATAGGCCGCCTCGCTCCCGAACACCCGGTCCAGCTCGATGGGATGTCCGATGGACTCGTGGATTTGCAGAGCGAGTTGGATGCGGCCGATGATCACGTCTCGCCTGCCCGCCGGGCAGGTCGGTGCGGAGAGCAGTGCCTGGGCCTCTTCCGCGACCCGGGGAGCGGCGTCCTCGAGCCCGAGCCCCTCGACGTGTTCGAACCCGGCGGTGTGGAACAGGCCGCGGGGCGAGCCGGGGTAGCTTCGGACCTGGCTCTCGCCGTCGCGGACGGCGATGGCCATGATGCCGCCGCCGCATTTGAGGATGGTCTGGTCGTATTCCGAGCCGGCCGAGTTCCCGAAGAACGTCCGCTTTCGAAATGTGCGGACGAATCCCTGCGTGATCTTGACGTCCGGCTGGCCCTGGAGCGCCCGGTCGGCCCGCATGAGCAGGTCGATCTTTCGCTCGACCGGCACCTCGATGGGGTCGGTCTCGTGCGGGGTTACGTAGGTGCCCTCGACGACCGGAGCGTCGGCCAGCTTGACCGGCTCCTTGATGACGCCGGCGCTGGCCCGTGCGATCTCGACCGCTTGTGTCGCTGCCCGCTCGGCCCCGTCGTTCGACAGCTCCTGCACGGCGGCGAAGCCCCAGGCGCCGTCCACGATGGCCCGGACGCCGAGCCCCTCCGTCGCCGACTGCAACGCGGCGACCGGTGCGCCGTTCTTGACCTGAAAATTCTCCTCGATGTCGGAGACCAGCCGGGCCTCGACGTGAGATGCCCCGGCCGATGTCGCCGCACCAACTGCCCGTTCTACAAGTTCGTGCATGTGCCTGCTCCCTTCGTTTGACGGTGCCATTGTATGCCAATCGTCCCGGCGTGCAAGTCCCGCCGCTGCGATGAGCGGCTGGGCGGGCCCTTGGGCCGCCACAATCGCCGGGGGGCGATGCAGTTGTGCGTTCCCGCCGGCGCGGTTGATCTGCTTGATATGGAGCAGGGGGGCTGGTAAGATGTTTTTTTATATCATTCGGGAGGAAACGACGATGCACAAGTATCTGCTGGCTGCGTTTGTGGTGTTCGCCCCGCTGGTCGCCGGGTGCGCGTTCCAGAACCCGAAGAACACCCCGCTCCTTACCTTCCTCGACCAGAATCTGCAGCCGGAGTCTCGGACCGCACAGGTCGCCCTCGCGCCGGTCACGGTCCCGCTGTCGGTCGTCGGGGGCGCGCTCGACATTGTGGTGCTGCATCCGATCCAGGCGGGCGGTCTGGCCGGTGTGGACACCTGGAATCTGATCTGGGCACAGCCGGACAAGCCGTTCTCGCAGCACCTGATCGAGTTCCCCCTGAAGGCGGTGGGCACGCCCATCGCGTTCTCGGTGATCTGGGTCGGGCGCACTCTGTTCGACGTGGAACAGTTGGCAGACCCCGGCCCGCCGCGTGAACCGCGAGCGCGGCCGCCCGACGTTTCTGCGGACACCATCTTTGCCATGTCCAACCCCCGGAACCGACGAGTCATTAATCTCATCCAGAACAACCTGGTGCCCGAGAGCACGCTGGGCCGGGTGGCGGCCGCCCCGTTGCTGGCCCCTGCTTACGTTGTAGGCGGGGCTCTGGACGCCCTGGTAGTGCATCCTCTTTACGCCATCGACGACGCCGTCTACGACACGGCGGACATCATCTGGGAGCCGACCGACCGCGGCTACTACACCGAGTGTGCGCTCTTTCCGTTCCGCGTCCTGCTCAGCCCGCCCGTCTGGTTTCTGCACTGGGGGTCGCGGTCCGTATTCGATACGCCGTCCCGGCCGCCTTCCCCCGACCGCCTGGCCAAGCTCCTGATGGACCCCGACCCCCGGATGCGGATGCTGGTCGCCGAGCCGCTCGCCCGCGACACATACACGGGCGCCGACCGGGAGCCGGCCACCGATGCAATGATTCGGGCCTGCCGGGCATACCCCGAGGACGTTGCTTTCTGCCGAGCCCTGATTTTGCGGCTGCCCAGGCCGTTGACCGACGAGGCCCGAACCTATCTACGCGAGTTGGCCCTCCGGGGGCAGGGGGAGCTTTGTGCGGCGGCGATCAGGCGGCTGTTTCAGGACTGCCTCCACCGACCGCGCCCCGAGCTCGACCCGGAGATCCCCGAGGAGGAGCGAGAGAAACTGCTGCGCCAGGCCTGGGAAGACCATCTCGTCCGTTCGGTGAACTTCCTGGCGGAGGTCTATGACGATCTGGTCGAGGCCAGCCACAAGGAGGCCGAGATGCTGGTGACGGTTCTGGCCTCCGACAACATCCGGGCGACGGGGTCCCAGGCCCTGGGGCTGTACATCCTCCGCTCGCTGGCCCGGCGCGAATGGCCGGCTTACGCCGAGGCCCTGAGTTTCATGCTCCAGCTTCGTATGGTGCAGACCACGATGGTGGGCCGTATCGCCGCCATCGAGGACGAATGGCGTGTCCTTCACACTCAACCGGATTGGCTTAACTATGTGGTCGGATTTCTCCAGACGCCGGGTGTCGAACTCCCGGTGCTCCGCCGGTCCTCCGAAATGCAAGTCCGTCATTATATGAGCCGCATCCGCCAAGCGGGCCGGGGCGAAGCGATCCAGTTATACAACTGGATGGAGGAGCTCGCTCTGTACAGCACGATGATGGATGCCGCACAGACCGCCGAGCGACTACAGGACGGCTCGGAGGACGATCTCCGGGTTTTCATGGAAAGGCCGCATCAACTGCTGATCGAGAAAGGGCAGGATTGAATCCCGTAGAAGGGGATGCGTTCGAGGTCGATCCGGATCGGCAATTGAATCTGGCGGGTACCGCGGTCGGTATTGCGGCCGGCGGCTTTATGGTCTCTCTGTTCTTTTATATCGTGCGGGTACCGGGATGGCAGATCGAGGCCTACGAACCGGCGGCGGCGCTGGTGGGCGGTCTGTGCATCTGGGCCTTCAGCCCTTCCGACCGGGCACGGCGCGGCCGCTGGGCGCTCGCCGCGGCGATCGGGGCCATGCTGCTCGGCGACCTGCTCTGGCTGCTCGGAGAAATCCCGTACGACGATTGGCCCCGTGCGGCGCGTTCGCTTGTGGACACATCGGATTCTTTCATTATGTACCGGGCCGCCCCCTTGTTCCGTCCGTCGGTGTGGTTGAAAATACTGCGTTACGCGTTCGGCGCGTACGTCGGCTGGTTTGTCGGGACCATCGCCCGGGATACGGAGAACGCCGCTGATGCCGAGAGATGATTTTATCCTGCCCCGCCTGGTTCTGGCGCTCGGCCTGGCCGCCATCGGCCTGGCCTGCGTGCCGCGGTTGCCTTTTACCGGCATTGCGCCCGACGTGCTTACCGCCGCCGAGGCCCGAAAGCACCTCATCAACGCCCGCCGTCATCTCTACCAGCAAGACCCCATAGACCCATCGCGTGCCATCCAACTGTGCAAACGGGTCATCGACGTGTCCGAGGTCGATGAATACATCTGGGATGCATATTTCATCAAGACGAACGCGCTGCAAATCAAGGGGCGTACTGACCGGGCGGCCGAGGTCGCGGCCGAGGGCATCGAGCACGTGCTTATCAGCCAGATTGGCCCGCCCACCGATGGCGCACTCGCCGCTTTGAACCAACTGCTGCCTGCGTACGTTCAGAACGCAGTCGCCATCCAGCCGCGACGGGTCCTCCTGCTGCGGCTCGATGCGTGGGAAGCAGAACTGGCGTTCCTGTTCCGCCTCGAAGAACCCGTCGATGAAGCGAGATACCGGGCCGTCCAGAAAGAATTTGAAGTGTTCAAACAACTCGTCGAGGAGAAGGTCGCGGAACGTGAGCCGGAATCGAGAGCCCGGGAGGCCGTTAAGCAATACATCGAGCTGTTCAATGCGGGCGAGTTGGAAAAACTGCTGGAGTTGGGCAAAGACGAATCCCCCTATCTGAAGACCATCGAGTCCGAGGGAGCACGGGGATTCGCGTCGGAGGGCGTGACCGAGCTTCACCTCGCCGGCGCCCTGATTATCCTAATCGACGAGGTGGACCTGGAGAAGGCGATCGCTCAGTGCGATCTCCTCGCGATCGGTCGCCGTGGTTACGCTTCGTTGGCCCGCGAAGTCCGCTTCGAGCTCGTCCAGAAGCCGGACGGCCGGTGGCTGATTCGGAATATTGTCAATCATCCCTAGAAGGAAAGACACCTTGGCCGATTCTTGTCCCGACAACGCGGATGCGACTCCACGGGCGTGCGAGACCATCAACCGCCTGATTCAGGTCCACATCAACGACCTGATCGACCAATGCCGGCGGCGGATCGTTTCGTGCCCGGCCTTGGAAAAATTGATCGAGCGGTTCGACATCGTGAAGTCCGACGAATGGCTTCGGCAGGCGATTTCCGTCTTCCGCGTCTCGGCGCTCGATTTCGGCGGCGCGGCGGCCGAATGGCACAACGAGGTCGGCGAGTTGAACTTCGCGACCGGCCTGAACATCTCCGATGCCAGCCAGATTCTCGCCATCCTGCGCGACGCGGTCCACGAACTGATCTGGGGTGCGTTCGAACGCGATGAACTGTCCGCCGAAGAAGTCCGGCAGGCGGAATCCTGCGTGTTCAAAGCGTTCGACAATGCGGTCGCGACCCAGGCCTCGGCGTATGTCCGGAAGAGCCAGCGCCACCTCAGCGAGATCAACCATCAGCTCGAATTGCGGCAGAAGACCTTCGAGCGCGACCTGGCCCTGGCCGAGCTCGTGCAACGGCGGTTCATACCGGACTCGTTCAAGACCGAACACTTTCGGGCGGTTGTCCGGTACGAACCAACCACTGGGGTGGGGGGCGACCACGCCGGGCTGTTCCCCGTCTCGCCCGACCTGTGCTACATCACCATCTGCGATGTGACCGGGCACGGGATTGCGTCGGCCCTGGTCGCCGAGATCGTCAGTTCTCACCTTCGCCCCGTGCTGCGCGGACAGGAGAACACCGGGTTCGAGCAGTTCGTCCAGCCGCTGACGATTATCCGGATGCTCAACGAACTCTTCCACGAGCAGTTCCAGCCGCTGGCCATCCTGCTCAGTTCATTCGTTGCCATGGTCGACTACCAGGCCAAGACGATCACCTACGCCGGCGGGGGGCATCCGCCGCCGATCCTCCAATGCTGCTCGTCCCACAACCTCCGCGAACTGCGTTCTCAGAATATCATGCTGGGAGCGACCGAAGACTGCGTGGTGGGGACCGGGCAGGATGTGGAGTCCATTCATCCGGGCGACCGGATCGTTTTCTACACCGACGGGATCATCGAGGCGAACGACCGGAAGGGGAATATGCTGGGGGTCGAGGGGCTGCGCGAAATCCTACGCAATAACTACGACACGGCCCCGAATAAGCTGGCCGATGAGATCGTTGATACCGCTCTCTCCCTGTCAGGCGGAAACCCGGCAGACGACATGACGGTCATCCTGCTCGATATCGTGAAAGAGTTCGATTGAGCGTCGGGTCGGATGACAAGTTCCCCCCGCGATTGTCCGGACTTCCGTTCTTGCAATCCTCCACGCTCCGCTCTCTCTGTTCTATGATGTTTCTTCTATATTTATTAAAGTAATAATCATAGTAATAAGGGCTGTGCGTATTTGGATTACCGGCTCAATTTGGACGTAAGGGCATATACATGAGCGTATTATGATTTATGGTCGGTTTGGTCTGCCTGGGGATAACCTTTGGATGGAACTGGTGATAAGTCCTGTTACCCAAAGGCGGCCGAGCCGCAGGCCGAATGATTCAAGATCGATGCCAGATTAATCAACCAGTTATCCCCCCGCTAACCCAAAGGTTTTCCACAAAGTACCCACACTCTTCTTGTGGATAAGCTCTGCGGTATGTTTGGCTGAGTTGTGGATAACTTGG
>PWKM01000120.1 GCA_003559755.1 Planctomycetota bacterium | reverse complement strand
CCTCGGTCAACCTGTCGCAGTCGATGATGAGGCCGTTGGTGCTGCCCCGGTCGATCAGGCGGAACCGTCCCTCCCGGGCCGCCAAGGTGCAATGTTCGCGGGAGACCTCGGCATCGTGGATGACGACGTCATTCTCCTCACCCCGCCCCATGGTGAGTTCGTCGTCGGTCGGAACGCGGTAGACCGCGCCCCGGTCTCTGCCTGAGAGTACGACAAGCCGAAAGCTCATTTCGGTGCCCGGGTCGGGCGGAGAATCATCGGCTATGTCGATGCTCATAGTGTCCCTTCTTCAGGTGACCGCGGCTCGGAATCCCCTCGCCGCGGGTTCGATCTCGATTTTCTTTGCGACCGGGCGGGCACCCTCGTCGAACGGTGGTGGAGTGCCCGCCCGTCCCTCATCGACTTGTCGCCGGGTCAGTCCTGTTGTCCGATGGGCCGCTCTCTTTCACGGCCTCTCCGTTCTCTCGGTTCGTCCGCATCACCGCGGTCACGTCGGTCACGGCGTTCGCGGACTGCCGGTGCCGGCTGCGGCTGTGGCTGCTGGTCTCCCCGGCGGATTACCCGCACGTCCGTGGCCCTTCTGGCGGCCTGCTGCTGGTCGATCTCGGCGAGTTTTTCCCGGATACTCTCGGCCTGTTCGTGGGTGAGCGAGTGGATCAGCTTCTGATAGATAGCGATCGCCTCGTCGTTCCGGTCGCTCTGGACGAGCAGTTCGGCGGCGTGCCGCAGCGCGAGCGCTCTCTGCAGCGGGTCGTCGGTCGCCTCGGCGAGCGCCTCGAGTTCGGCCACCGCGTCGTCGACCCGGTCGAGTTCCTGGTACAGTGCAACGAGTCGGGCCAGGGCGGTCGGTATGAACTCGCCGGTGACCTTCTTGTATTCCTCGATCGCCCGGTCGGTGTTGGCGAGGTGCCGGCGGTACAGGTCGCCCAATTGCAGGTGGGCAAGCGATACCGCGGTTTCATCTTCTGAATCCGCGATCAACCTCTGGAGGGTGGTCACCGCTTCCTGGTACTTTTCCTCCGACACCTGCAGCTCGGCGATGCGATAGTACGCCTGGTCACGGACATTGAGGCGTACGATTGCGTCCTGCTGCAGGGCATCGGCTGCCCGGAGTTCCCGCTGTCGTACCACCTGGCGGCGTTGCTCCTCGGCTTCTTCACGGGCGCGCTGCATCCGTTCCCGCCAGGCATCGACCTGTCCCTGCTGTTCCGCGGTGAGTTCTTCGCCCGCTCGCGCCCTTCGGATCAGGTCGCGGAGTTCCCGCATCCGTTCTATCCGTTGGGCTCTCGGGTCGACCTCTTCTTCCCCGTCTGCTTCCGCTGCTATGGCGGGCATTACCGCCAGCCCGCACAAAAGCACTGCGCTTACGAACAATGTCACCCATAACCGTCCAGCCATTGCTCCAACCTCCTTAACTGTGGACGCCTGCTCACAATCCGGCCGGCCACGCGGCCGACACAACCCGAATTTGAGCTCCGGCGCCCAAACCTTCTTTCAAACAGCGTTATAGTCAACCTGAGCCAGGCACTTCTCAGAACGAGAAGTCATCCGGCTCCACGAGTTCCATGATCTGGCCCGACGGCGGTGCCGCGTACGGGTCGTTGGTAATGTAAACCTGGTCTATTCTGATGTTATCTTCCACGTTGGTGAAAGTAATGGTGTGTTCGCCGGCATCGAGACGATATGCCCGTGGCAGATCGGACCGGTGGTCGAGCGGGGGCACCTTGAACCAGAGCCACGTCATATAAGTCCCGCTGGTCAGAACCAATTCGCTGCCGTCGTTCACTCGGAAGCCCACGCTGTTCTCGCAGCCTCCGTCTTCCCCCCACATGACGCGGGGCCAGATGTAATACTCGTCGTCTTCCGGGACTTCGAACGTAAGGACCAGCTTGCCCTCGTGCGGCAACGGCGATTTGCCTTCCTCGCGTCGCTTCTGGTTCTCGGCCTCCCTCTCGCGGTTGGCGTGTTTGGGCACAACCACACACAGGCCGCCGGACGCCTCCTGCGGGCCGGCCTCCGGGTGGGTGAACGGTTCGAACTCTTCGATCTCCATCAGCGGGGTGACTTCCCCATCCTGTGCCTCGAGGACTATCTCGACGATGTCCTCGGGCGGCAGAAGCTGCCCGGCCTGATCCTCGGCCATCTCCTCGTCGGTGCCCGGAACCGCATCGCCGGGCTGTTCTCCACAGCCGACGGGGAAGAACAGCAACAGGCCGGTTAGCACGGTCAGGACGTAATACGCTCGTCTTCTCATCATCCTCAATACCTTTCTTGCTCTGTTAGTGGGTTCCGGGAAGACATGGGTAACATTTTTTCGGCGGTCAGCCATAATCGCTCGCTCACACTCCCACCCGCCGTCGAATTCAAGGCCGGAATCCGAATTCGAAAACACGTCCGATGTCCAGGGCAATCGCCATTGCCTACACCGTCCATTATATCCCTCTCTTGCGTCCGTTCAAGAATGCAATTCGTAGCGGGGTTTTGCCATATAATGAGCGTGGGTGCTCGCTTCATAACGTGATTTCGGGAAAGTAAGCGGTCGTCTTCTTGATCGAATCGCCGCAGTGTCTAGAATGGACGGCATTCGTCACAGCATCGCCCCGGCAGTGGAGACCTGGTTTTGGCCGGAAGCGTGCGGTGGGCGGACGTTCTGCTCGCTTGTCGTATTGGCCTGGCACGGGATGTCCCGATATGCAATCACGGCGCACAGTGTGGCTCCTTCTGGCCCCGGCTCTCGGGGTCTATGCCCTGTTCGTTCTGTGGCCGATCATCCAGTCTGTCCGGTTCAGCTTATTTGTCGGGAGCGACGCGGTCGGCGGCCATTTCGTCCGGCTGCTGCTGCGGCCCGACGTGCGGTTCTTCCGGGCGCTTGGGAACAATGTGCTGCTGGTGTTGCTGTCGCTGCTGATCCAGCTCCCCTGTGCGATGGGGCTGGCTTTGCTCCTTTCCGGTCGGCTGCCCGGCCGGGGGGTGTTCCGCACCGTATTTTTCGCCCCGATGGTTATCCCCACCGTGGCCATCGGGTTCCTGTGGCGGTTTATCTATCAGCCCGGCTGGCAGGGCGGGCTTCTCAACCAGCTTCTGATGCTCGTCGGGCTGGGTACGGTCGATTGGCTGGGCAATCCGGGCATCGATCTGTTCGCGATCATCGTCACCGTATCCTGGCGGCACGTCGGGTTCCACACGGTCATTTTTCTGGCGGGGCTCCAGGGGATTCCTGAGGAGATCTACGAGGCAGCCCGCATCGACGGTGCGACGGCTTGGGAGACGTTCCGGGACATCACCCTCCCGATGCTGCGCCCGGTGATTGCCGTCTCGGCCACGCTCTCCCTGGTCGGCTCGCTCAAGTACTTCGACATATTCTACGTGATGTCGCCCGTCGGCGGCACGCGCGGCTCGGCCGACCTGGTGACCACGTACATGTACCGGACTGCGTTCAGCGCTCTCAACTACGGCTACGGCAGTGCGATCGCGGTGACTCTGCTCGTCATCACCCTGCTGGTCGCCGTGCCGGCGATGCGGCTGTTGCAGGGGAGGCGTGCCCAATGAAGAGCCGGCATACAGTCCGCTTCTCCATTGCCGCCGTTCTCTCGGTCATATTCGGCTATCCGCTGTTGTGGATGGTCCTGACCAGTTTCAAGTCGCGGGCGGAGCTCGAGGCGAGCGCCTGGTCGCTCCCCACGCGGTTCTATCTGGGCAATTTCCGCGACGTGCTGGCGATGGGGCACTTCGGGCGCTACTACCTGAACAGTCTCCTGGTGTGCGGGGTGTCGGTCGCAGTGGCGAGCTTGGCGGCGGCAGCGGCCGCGTATGCGTTCGCCCGATTGCGGTTCCGGGCGAAAGAGGCCCTGTTCCTGCTGCTCCTGAGCGGGATGATGATCCCGGTCCACGTCACGCTGATCCCGCTGCACCGGATGATGAGTTCGATGGGTCTGCTCAACTCTCCCGTTGCATTGATCGGTCCGTACGTGGCGTTCGCCCTCCCCGTCTCGACGTTCATCCTTCGGGCGTTCTTCGAGTCGCTGCCGCGGGAGGTGGAGGACGCGGCTCAGCTCGACGGCTGTTCTCCGATCGGTGCATTCTGGCACGTCGCGCTGCCGCTGGCCGCACCGGCGCTGGCGACAGTCGTGATCTTCAATTTCGTATATATGTGGAACGAGTTCGCATTCGCGCTCACCCTGACGAGCGGCACGGCGACCACCCTGCCGGTGGGCATCTACGAGGTGTCGAGGAGCAGCTTCAGCACGCACGTCCCGGGCGTGACGGCCGGCCTGACCATCGGGGTGATCCCGGGGCTGATCGTGTATTTCATCGCCCAGAAGCACATTGTGAAAGGGATGACCGCCGGAGCGCTGGGCGGATGAACGAGCCCGGCTGCAGCGAAGGTCGATGCGGAAACAGGTCCGTCCGAACATAACGGAGCGGCTGGCATGCGAATAATCGGGGGCGAGAATCGAAAGCTGAAACTGGCCGCGCCGCGAGGCCGCGAGGTGCGCCCCATCCTCGACCGCGTGCGCGAATCGCTGTTCGGCATCATCCGTAACGACCTGCCCGGCGCCGCGGTCGCCGACCTGTTCGCCGGTACGGGGGTGATCGGCCTCGAGGCATTGAGCCGGGGAGCGGCACGGTGCGTATTCGTGGACCGCGACCCGCGTTGTACGGAGACCATCCGCGAGAATATCCGTCGGGCACACCGTGAAGCCCAGGCCAAGGTGATCCGGCACGACGCGCTCCGCATCGCCCGGCCTGGCGGCGAGCTGGAGGCGGACGCTCCGTTCGACCTGGTCTTCGTGGACCCGCCCTATCGCCTGATGCGGAGCTCAAGGGGGGCCGAGCGCGTTTACCAACTGATGCGCCATCTGGGCGAACCCGCCCTGCTCTCAGGCGATGGGCTCGTGGTCTTGCGCTATCCCCGGGACGCACAGGCGCCTGCGGAGATCGGCCCGCTCATCCAGATGGACCGGCGGCGGTACGGCGGGATGCGGATCGCTTTCTTCGCCCGACCATCCAAACCGGACCCGACAGCAGACCGATAGCTCTTCCCGACTCGCCCTCTTTCCAGGAAACCGATCCCCCCGCCGGGCCATAGCCGGCCCGGTTTGTCGCAAAAACGCACATGCTGCGACTATCATTTTGATAGTGTGAGGCCCTGCCCCACCTTGCCCGCCATCCGTCTGCCCTAAATTCTTAATTTTATAACCGGTTGTCTGGCATAGAGATAGTAATCATATATGCCGAAAACACACCCGGATTCTGCCGGTCTGGCACGGTAGTTGCACACGGTAAGGGATGTCGTCAGAACGGCACAAGCCGCTCTGGGAGGTTATTTGACCATATTGTGGGCGGCATCGCCGCCCGCGCGTTTGGCGCTGGGGCGTGCCCCGGGCCGAAAGGAGGGAACGCGTGAGGGACGTAGAGAGACGCAACAGGCCGGGGTCGAACCTGAGTGATGACGTCGCGGCCCGGCTGCTCTCGGGTTATTCCGAGGAGTCCACGCTGTACCAGATGCTGTTCGGGCTGACATCCCGCCAGCGGCGGTGTCTGGGTGACGGGGGCGACCTGACCGAGTTCGTCGAGTTGATCGACGAGAAGGACGCCGTCCTCAACCAGATCGCCCGTCTCGAAGAGGAGCTCGAGCCGCTCCGCTCCCTCTGGATGGCCGCTCCGTTTGAGCAGCGCGAGAAGATCGCACAGAACCTGAACCCCCTGTTGGACGAGATCATCACCTCGATTCGGCGGACGGTGGAGCTCGAGCGCGACAACGAGCAACTCCTGGAGACCCGGCGTCGGGAGTTGGCTCAGGCGTTGACGGACGCCCGGCGGTGGCGGTGCAGCGAGCCCGATCCCATCCCCGCCCACACCAACACAACGTCGTCCGGCGGGCACAGTCCCTACCGGGCTACGTCCCTTTTGGTTTGACCCTCGGACACCACACAACCAGCCAGGAGCCAATATGCCTACCCGACACCACGACACATGGGAACGCTTCAAGCGCAAGGACGACCGGGATGCCCGCGCCGAACTCATTCACGAATTCATCGCCCTGGTCCATTATGTGTACGGCCGTATGTCAATCTATCTGCCCCAGGTTCTGGAGAACGAGGACCTGATCGCTGCGGGTACCATCGGCCTGATCTCGGCCGTCGATGATTTCGACATCGATCGCGGGATCGAGTTCACCACCTTCGCCGTACCCCGGATTCGCGGGGCGATCCTCGACGAGCTGCGCGAACACGACTGGATGCCGCGCACCGCGCGCCGCCGGGCGGCCGAGCTGAAACAGGCGATGGAGAAGGCCGGTGACGAGTATGACGGCCGACCGGACTTCGACACCGTGGCGGAGCTGCTCGACATCGATCGGAGCCGATTGAGCCAATTGATGCATCGCGTCCAGTCGGTCAGTTTCGTCCCGCTCGACCAATCGTCCGGCGATGACGACGACGGGATGAGCGTTTCACAGGTATTGGCCGACCCGAGCAGCGAGGACCCCGTGGCATCCCTCGAGCTGGAGGACGAATGCCGGACGCTCGAGAGTCTGGTCGAGACGCTCCCCGAGGTCGAGCGGAATGTGGTCACCGATTACTACTTCGAGGAGCGGATGCAGAAGGACATCGCCAGGGACCTGCAGGTGTCGCGGTCGCGGGTGTCCCAGATCCATCATCATGCGCTGACCACCCTTCGCGAGCGAATGGAGGCCGCAGGTGCGGCATGATCCGTATATCCCGAGGCGCCCGGCCACATCCGTTGAGGACCGAGTATGCAAATTTTGGCCTGTCTGCCGCAGAATTGGGGGTTGGAAATATCTAAACCCGGCCGTCCCAAGTCCGATAGTACCTTTGCCTGCCGCCCGTGTTGGGCGCAGAACGTACAGTGTGGACATTTGATAGATTGAGAGGAGGTGAGGAAAGAATGGTACGATCGAAAGCGTTTACCCTGATCGAGCTGCTGGTGGTCATCGCGGTGATGGTCGTTCTGGCGAGCATTTTGTTTCCCGCGCTCCAGCGAATCAGGTCCGAGGCGCACAAGACGCGATGTCGGAACAACCTGAGGCAGTTTGCGGACGCGATGCAGACGTATACCATCCGCCTGGGGAACGGGACGATGTTCGCGAACCCATCGGACGACTTCCGTGGGGACGCCTGGCTGGCGACTCTGTACTGGGAAGGGTTCATCGAGAACAAGGAGATTTTCCGATGCCCGGCATCCAATGCCAACCCCAGCCTGCTGTCCGAGCAGAGGCCCGCTGTGTTGGACGCAAGTGCTGTCCCGGCCAATGCCACCAGTTATGCCGGGCTGTCTAACAGCCCCGCTTTCTCCGGACAGCGGACCACACAGTTCACCGTGTCGGCGATCAGCGACACCTTGTCGGCCATGGCGTCAGACGCCGCTCACGAAGGCCGCAATCACGAAGACGGCATCATGGTCGTCTACTTCGGCAAACACATCCAGTTCGTGTCGCTGGCACCGGAGGAGAACATCGATTACGACTACATTGGTAATCCCAATGCCGGCATCGAAGAACTGAGGTATCTTGACCCCGGTCATTGACCTGCGGCCCAGTGGATGGGCGGTCCGACACAACAACCTGATGCTCTGCCCCGCCGCCCGGGCGGGGTGGAGCCGTTGCAACACGTCGGACGACCCGAAGAAGGTGGTAAGCTTTTTCGGGACAGAGCGTTGACTTATCTGATTCATGTGGTATAGTACCCATTGGAGGCCGCCTGTAGGAGGTGGCCCGTATATCGTAACTCTTGATCTTCAGCGAAAGGAGGTGAGAAACATGAAGAAGTCAAAAGGTTTTACTCTGATCGAACTGCTGGTCGTGATTGCTATCATTGCCATTCTGGCAGGCATGCTCTTCCCTGCTCTCGGCAGAATTCGTGATGAGGCAACCAAGACACGTTGCAGAGCCAACCTGAGAAGTTTGGCACAGGCCATGCAAGTCTATTCCGTGCAGCGCGGAGGCGACGGGGCGATGTATGCCATTCCCGTCGAGACCTTCCGTGGCGACGCTTGGCTGGCATCCCTGTACTGGTCCGACGTGCTCGAGTCCAAGGAAGTGCTCGTTTGTCCAGGCACCACCCACGATTCGTCTCTGATCCCTGATGAGAGGCCGGGTGGAACCACCTGGGGAAGCGAGACGGTCCCGGCTCGCGGCATTAGCTACGCGGGGCTCACGAACACTTCGGGAGTAACCGCGGAACGGACCACCAACTTCTCCACCGGTGCTATCGCTTCGAGCGTATCGGCCATGGCGTCTGACGGTTACGTCGAGAATGTGCGTAACCACGACGACGGTATCATGATCGTGTACTTCGATCAAAGTGTCAGGTTCAATTCGGCGGACCCTGGCAACAACATCGATTACCAGTACATCGGTGATGGCACCGCCGGCATGGACGAGTTGAAGTATCTCGACACCGGTAACTAGTCGTTCGCTGCAATGCCGGGTCCAACCGGCATGAAAAGCAGCTCAGCCCGCGACGGGCTTTATCGCCCGTCGCGGGCTTTTTTTCGCCTTTGTCCGCCGAATCCCCCCCTGCCCTGCTGCTTTCGCCCAGCCCATACCCGCTTGAACGGCCGCACCCTTCACGGCAAGCACTGTCCGGTTTGCCAAGGAGGGGAGCACCGATGCAGACGATATCGGTAACGCCCGTGGTGCGGACGGCGAACCGATTATATCGGCCTCCCCGCCGCCGAAATCTCATCGGGCGAAAGCGAGATCGTGCATGGCTCTCTTGGCTTGGGGATACTCCATAGATGCCGCCCCGCCGTGGGCGGCTGTGGGATTACTCCGCCGCTTCGTCGGGGATGTCGCGAAGCTTGACCGATTCGCTCGCGTGATAGTCGAGCTTGACACACACGATGCGGGCGTTGCCGGCATCGTGGATGAACAGCCGCCGGTCAGTATGTGTACCCACGTACGCAGCGTGGAACAGGGCGACCTCGTCTCCCCCGATGGACCGGGTCAGCCGGCCTTCGTGCTTCGGGTTGGGGTTCAGCGGTACGCCGTCATCGACGTTCCCGTACCGGCCGACGCGGACGATCACGTTGCCGGCGGTATCGAGCACGGCGACACTGTAATGGCCGACCTCCGGGACGAACGATCGGGCGAAATAGTCGATGGTGAACCGGGAGTGCCAGCAGTCGCATCCGCCGCCGGCCCGGGCGGTGTTGAAACCGAACCAGCCGGCCCCGCCGAACATCCAGTGGGCGCCCTCGACCCACGCGGTGCGCGTTCGTCCGCCTCGAACCTCGGGCGGCCTGTTGGGGTAGTTCTCTGCGGACAGCGGCACGACCCCGCGGTCGCGGCTGACGATCCGCCCCTCGCCCGGCGTGAACTTCATCACCGTCCCGGTCATCTCGTTGAAATACCTCTTGCCGTTATAGGCCCGCGTCGAGTCGGCCAGGATGTAGAGGTCGCCCTCGCGGTCGATCCCGACCCCGCCCAGCATAGTACTTCCCGGAACACTGTCCTCGTGGACGAGCCGGCCGTGCCTGTCCCACACGTGGATCTCCTGCCACCGTGCCCGGCCCGGGAACAACTGGGGGGTGTATGGCTCCGTTTCCTCGAGGACCACGCGATGGCGCACGCCGGATTCGCGCTCACGAGCTTGGGCTCGGCTGGTGCAAGATACGGCGAGCTTCCCCCTGGGCGAGACCCACATCCCGCCCTGGTGCCAGCACACGGGCCGTCGGCCGGGGGTGGCGAGCGCCGAGATGGCGTCGGTCCGCTTGCCCCCGCCGATCGAACTGAACTGGATGTTCCGGCGGTGTTCGCCGTAATCCCAGGGCACTTCCCGCCAGGTCTGCGAATCGTAGCGAACGACCACCTCGTCGGTCCGCAAGTACGCCAGGCCGTTGATGTCAAAGGCCATGTCCTCGGCGTCGAACGGGAGCGGGACGGTGTCGATGCGGGCGGTGTCGGGATCGATGCGGACCAATTCTTTGAACGATTTGCCGAACCCGGAGTCTTCGGCGACGTACAGCCGCTCGTCGCCCGGGTTCCAGAACAGCCGCTGTCGGGCGAAGTCGGGCGGTCGGACCCGCACGACTTTCTCGGCCACATCTCTTGAGAAATCGCGGATGAGCTTCCACTCGTCGCCGTCAAGCTCGAAAATCCGGATGCCGGTTCCCGCCCAGTTGTCGGCCGCCTCCTGCTCGATGGAACGCTGCCCCCAATAGCTCACGGTGGCGGCGGTGACACGTCCCTTCTCGCCGACGACCCACAGCCGCGGACGCTCGCTCCACGAGTCGAGTTCGACGTGCATCGGCGTTCCGAACGCGACCATCCCGCCCAGATCGGCCCGGATCGAAGGCAGCGGATACGTATCAATCCGCTCCAACCCGTCCGCGAACCCCGTATATCGGGAAAACGTGTTCTCGAAATTCCGCCAGTAATCCCTGTCGAGATTGACATGGCGGTACACCTCGTTGGAGATGCCCCGGGCCGGCCAGGAGAACACATAGACCTCGCCGTTCCGCTGGTGGACCAGCACCCGGGCCGGCTTATCGGTCTCGAGGGTTTGCAGATACTCGCCCTCCGGCGAAAATATCTGGATCCGGTCGTTCATGAAGTCGGAGACATAAATCCGCCCCTCGG
>PWKM01000328.1 GCA_003559755.1 Planctomycetota bacterium | reverse complement strand
GCGGGGGATACTGGCAGAGCACAGCATCCCGATCGTCTCAGACCAGAGTCCCGTCATCGGCATGCTTTTCGAAGATGAGTTCGAGGCCGCCGAGATGGCCGAGCACTTCGAGGCCCGCGGCCTGGTCATCCGATATGCCAAATATCCCTCGGAGCCGCGGCATAACATTCTCCGCGCCGTCGCCCGCGCCTGCTACACCGAGGAAGACCTGGCCCGGTTCGCCGCGGCAGTTGCCGCCGCACCGCGGGCTGGCTAGCCGGGGTCCGGCCCCGGAATACCGTTCGGCAGATTATCGCAGAAGATCGGGCTTGTGATGGCCACCGGTGGCCACCGGCACAGCCATCCGTCGGTGACAGACGATCCTATGACGATCTCGGACTGCTGATGGTGTTCTGACTACTCCGGCCGGATGACCTTGCGGGCGGGTCCGCCTTCCACGACCATCTCAGCCCGCTGCGTTTCGCCGCCCGGGAATCGCCATTCCAGCGTGATCGGTCCTTCCTGGTCCATGCCGAAGAATGCGGGCGCGGTGCCCGGCACGACGTTCCACGCCCCGAGTGGGCGGCCCTGATGGATGGCCGACACGGTGACCGGGCCGGCCGGGCCATCGGCCGGAAGTGCAGCGGTAACGCTGAGCGGGATGGCCGCCCCGGGCGAACGCCAGTACACCCACACGCTTCCGTCTTCGAGGGCAATGGCCATGTCCTTGGCTCCGTCGCCGTCGAGATCGTGTACAACACCCGCACGTTGTCCCTTATTCTCACGCTCGACCATTCGGCCTGTATCCGGGTCCTCTTCGCGGGGGAAAAGGTTCATCTCTTCCACGTCGATCGGGTTGTGGGCGTGGCCGAAGCTGAGGTAGCCGCGGTTGAAGAATATCTGGGGCGGTCGATTGCCGTATGCGATGAATACGTCCTGACGGCCGTTATTGTTGATGTCGACCGTCATGCCCATTCGGGCATGCGGCTGCGCGATATATCGCATTTCGCCGGTATAACCGGTCGCCTCTGCGAACAGGCCGTCGCCGCGGTTATGCCACAGCAGTGGGCCTCGCTCGGTGGAGACAAATACGTCGAGAAGTCCGTCGTGATCGTAATCTCCCGTGTTCAGGGTGACGTGTCCCTCGCCGGTGCCGATGTTGTCCAGAACGGTGCCGTCGTCGAACTCGCCGGGGCTCTTGCCGCGGAACAGGACGACGCCCTCCGCGAACGGTTGAAGGACATCGGGTATGGCGTTGCCGGTGAAATCAGCGACCAGGCAGGCGTAGCGTTGTCCCAGGTCCGCCCCCTTGTCGGCCTCGGCAATGGGCGACGCGGTGAACCGTCCTTCGCCGGCGGGCGCGAGCAGGACTGGTACGCCGTGGTTGCTGGCGATCAGGCCCGCACGCATCTCTTCACCGACGCCAATCACCTGCAGGCCCAGGCACACCGGAAGGTCAACGCCGGCCGCGACCGACCGGAAAGTGCCGTCGTCCTGCTGCAGCCAGGTGGTGAGCTTGTCGCCGTCCCAGGAAGCCAGGTCCAAGCGGCCGCTGCCATCGAAATCTCCCCATGCAGCGACCTTTGACTTCGAGGCGAGTCCGAATTCCACGGTTGCATCCCTCATCCGTCGGGTCTCTGCGTTGTAAACGAACAGCCGGTCGCCCTCATCGGAAAGAACGTGCAGGTAAACGGTGCCATCGTTTTTGATGTCAACGGCGATGGTCCCGTGAACCGTGCCCTCTACTGTGCCCAGGTATTCCGGGTCGGTATCTTCCCAGGCGGCGCCGACGACCGATGGGACGAACGGATCGGGGTCTTCCAGGCAATACCGGGTGGCACGTCGGAGCATCTCGGTGCTGCCTGCCCACGTTGCTTCCATGTTGTTATCGAAATCGGTCACGTACCACACGCCGTCTTCTTCCCACAGGGCGAACCATCGGTGATGGATATGCATGTACCCATCGGCCCTGTCATCGACCGGAGCAGCCATGCCCGGGCCTTCGACGAAATCCGCTTCTTCATCTTCAAAATCGCCCGCGAAGAACAGCACGATGCCGCCCGGGTTGCCGCTTACCTGCTCCTTGAACGCGGGGAGAATCTCTTCCCGCATGTCGGTCAGGTCGAGCACAGGGGCTTTCTGTTCCCCCTTCAGGGCCTCGATGACCTGCGGCGTCACCCTCTCCTCCTCGCCGATCGGCTCGAGCTTGAGGACGAGAATCTGCCTCGACTGATCGGTCAGGTGGACCGGCGTAAAACCGGGGTTGATCAGCGCCGTCGCAACGCTGCCGAATCCGATGATCGCTATCAGGGCCAGCACAGAGCAGGTGCTTAATCGAAACATTCGCCGCATGGGTGTTCTCCTGGAACGATGGGTTGTCTCGCGGGCCGGAACATGTAACCTACCTATAGAATACCGGGAACAGGGTACAGGTTCAACTCTTTTGTCGGCCGGTACGGGGCGGACAGGCGGTCGAGCTCCTTCCACCGCCATCGTTCTCAGGAGGGACGGTGTCCCTGCGCGTTTCCGGGAAAAATAAAAAAAACAGTTGACTTTCGACCGGTTCCGGCTTACTCTAGGATAGGTCAATCACCCTAACCACGGTTACGAAAGGAGCGGGTCATGCGTACGATAATCGCGAGTGTCATGGCTTTTGTGTTTGTGGG
>PWKM01000007.1 GCA_003559755.1 Planctomycetota bacterium | reverse complement strand
GGACTGTGAGGACGTGATGGCGACAGGGCGGACGCTTCTGGCGAAACTATACGCGGGATTGCCCAGGCCGGCCCAGATGAAGATCGCTCGGGCTTACGCCGGCCGCAAGGAACGTCGGCTGGCCCGGCTCGAGACGCCGACGACCGTGATCCTCTACGTCACCCAGCGGTGTAACGCCCGCTGCGCCCACTGCTTCTATTGGAAGGAACTGGATGCGAAGGCCCCCGAGCTCTCGCTCGACGAACTCCGCACCCTCGCCCGGTCGTTCCGCCATCCGGTCAGCTTGTCCATCACCGGTGGCGAGCCGACCCTGCGGGCCGACCTGTTCGAGATCGCCCGGGCGTTCCACGAGCGGAACGGCTGCCGGGAGATCAAGATCGCGACGAACGGGATGCTGCCGGACCGGATCGTCGATACCTGCCGGCGGGTCCTGTCGGAGCTCGCCGTCGAGTCGCTCGGCGTCCAGGTCTCGATCGACGGCCCGGAGGAGACGCACAACGAGATCCGGGGCGTTCCCGCGTTCGAGCCGGCGATGGAGAGCGCCCGGCGGCTGAAGGAGCTGGCCGAGGCCGACCCCCGCTTCTCCGTTCACATCGCCTGCTGCATCCAGAAGAAGAACATCGACGTGCTGCCCGCGTTCGTCGAGACGCTGATCCCCCTGCGGATTCCGCTCCAGTTCGGGCTGATCCGGGGCGAGAGCTTCGGCACGTGGAACCTGCCCGCGGGCTCGTCCAGCGGGATCGACCCCCGCGACCCCGAGTCGCCGCTGGTCCCGGTGGACCGCCTCGAGTCGTTTTTCGAGTGGCTGCGGGCGCGGAACGAAGAGAGCGAGCCCCCGTTCTGGTCGCCGATGCAGCAGGAGAAGATCGAGCTCTCGCTGCGGATGCTCCGCCGGCCGAAGAAGTGCATGACCTGCCACGCGGGCGTCATCGACGGGGTGGTCTATGCCAACGGCGACGTGGCCCTGTGCGAGCTGACCGAGCCGGTGGGCAACCTGCACGACTACGACCTCGATATCGCCCGGCTGTGGAGCTCGCCGGCCGCCGAGGAGATGCGGGCGAAGATTCGCTCCTGCTTCTGCATCCACGGCTGTAACCTCGTCACCGGCCTGATGTTCCGCCCCGAGTTCATCCGGGAAGCCGTCATTCAGAAGGCGAAGTCGTGAACACTCGTTCAGAAGCCGGCCCCTTGTCGGTCCGCATTCGTGCCTGGCTGCGACGGCGTCGGCGCGACAGGGGCGAGACCGTGCCCTTCTCGCCCGAGACGGGCATCCCCGCTCACTGTGCCGACGACGGAGAGGTCGTGCTTCGTGCCCCGCGTCTCCGGCTCGGTGCGTCCACCTGGGGGCTGATCTCGGCCTCGGGGTTCCTGTTGGCCCTGGCCACCGCGCTCGTGGTGCTGGCGACCCAGCGGTCGTTGTTCTGGGTGGTCTGGGCGGCCGCCCTCCTGGCGATCAGCATCCCGCCGCTGCCCCACATCACCGCCCGCCTGATCGGGCTGGTCAATCCCCGGCCGCGCCTCGTCGCCGACCGCGGGGCCGTCCCGGCCGGCGAGACCGTTCGCCTGCGGTGGGCGTTCCGCCGGAAGGTGAGCCGGTTCCGCTCGCTCTCCATCTGGCTGGAGGGCCGGGAGGAATCGGTGGACGCGGGCAGCCGGTCACACGCCAACGTGTTCGCGAAGGTCCCCATCGCGGAGGCGACCGACCCGCGGCGGATCGCGACCGGGGCGGCGGCCGCCCCCGTGCCGACCGGGCTGATGCACTCGTTCGAGGCCGGGCGGAACCGGATCGTCTGGCGAATCCGGGTACACGGCGACGTCAAGCACCGGCCGAACCTCGACCTCGCGTTCCCGTTCGTCATTTTGCCCGAACCAGCGGAGGAAGCGGCGGGATGAGCGTCATCAAGCTGGGCACATACGGCAGTCGGACTCGCTTCAGCCCCGGCGCCCCCATCGCCGGGAAGGTCCTGTGGATGGTGGACGAGCCGGGCCGGGGGATCGAGGTCCGGCTGGTCTGGTACGCCGACGGGAAAGGCCGGGACCGCCGGGCCGTCCGGTCACACCGCCTGGAAGCCGTGCCGGAGAGGGGCGACGGCGAGTTCCGGTTCGAAGCCCCGGTCGCTCCCTATTCCTATCACGGGGTCCTGTTCTCGGTGAGCTGGGCGCTGGAGGCGGGGATCGTGGAGCCGGGCGCGGCGGCCCTTCCTGCCCGGCCGGCCGACGTCCTCCCCATCACCATTTCGCCGAACGGTGACAAGGTGCGGGCGCCGATCCTGGAAACCGGGGACCCGTTGATCGAGGGGAACGACGCGACCGAGGTGATGGACCCATCCCTGCTCTGACGGCCCGAGGGGGCGCACGGCGGGCGGTTATTCCTGTTCGGCCTGTTTCTTCTCCGCCCGGCGCTCCCGCCGACGCTCGATCTCATCGACGAACGGCCGGAACCGGGGGACCGACCTGGGGTCGAAGTCCTCCAGCCGTCTTGCCGCCTCGTACACCGCCCGCTGGTACTGGTTGTCCTCCTGGAGGTCGCCGGCCCAGTCGCGGCCGAGTTCGTCGGCGGTCAGGACTCTCAGCCACTGGCGGAGCAGCCGCCGGGCGGTCCCCTTGTCCGTCTTGATCTTCAGCCCCTCGAACCAGTCGTCGAAGCCGGGGTACCGGGTGTGGTCCAGGTGGTCGAATTCGGCCAGTTCCATCAGCGTCTCTTTGTGTTCCGGCCAGTGGCGGAGCGAGTATCGCTGGAAGTCGCCGGCCGCCCGGAACCGCTCGAACAGTCCCTCTTCCCACGGCTGTTCGTGCGGGAGTTCGATGTCGGGGACGACGCCGCCCCGGTTGTCGGGCGTTCGGTGTATGCTCCGGCCGCTGGGCAGATAGTACTGGGCGATGGTCAGCTTCAGCGCCGCCTGCCGCCCGGTCGCGTCCAGTTGCATCAGTTGCTGGACGCTGCCCTTGCCGAAGGTCCGTTCGCCGACCAGGGTCGCCCGCTTGTGGTCCTGCAGGGCGCCCGCGACCAACTCGGAGGCGCTGCCCGACGCCCCGTCGACCAGGGTGACCATCGGGACGTTCGGGTGGGTGGCTTCAGCGGTGGTCCGGAGGTCCCGTCGCGGCGCGATATCGGGGTTCCGGCCCTCGCTGTAGGTGATCAGCTTGTCCTCGGTGAGGAACTTGTCGGCGATGTCGCGTGCGGCGAGCAGCAGGCCGCCTGGGTTCTGGCGCACGTCGAAGATCAGGGCGTTCATGCCCGCGTCGCCCAGCTCCCGCATGGCGGTCTCGACCTCGTCGGCGCTCCGGTCGCCGAAGTGCTCGAGCCGCAGATAGCCGATCCCGCCGGGCAGGAGCTCGTGGCGGACCGAGGAGACCGACACGGGCTGGCGGACGATCTCGAGGTCCAGAATCTCGTCCTCCTCCAGCCCGATCCTGCGGACCTTGCACTTCACCACGCTGCCCGGTGTCCCGCGCAGCAGGTCGGTCAGTTCGTTCGTTGATTTGCCCTCGACCGGCTCGCCGTCGATCTCGAGGAACTGGTCGTACGCCCGCAGGCCGGCCTCGTAGGCGGGTCCGGAGTAAATCGGTTTGACGCAGGTGAAGGCGTCCTCGCCGGTCTCGGGGTCCTTGAGGAACCGGACGTGCGCCCCGATGCCGCCGTAGGTCCCGCTGATCTGGTTGCGGAACGCCTCCCAATGATCGGGGCTGAGGTAGTCCGAGAACGGGTCGGTCGCGTGCAGCGACTCGGTCATCCCGCGTGCGGCGGCATCGACCAGCGACGCCTCCTCGTCCGGCGGGTCGATGTGGTACTCCATGATCTTCGACTTGATCTCTTCGAGCAGGGGGTTGCCCAGACTGCCCGAGTATTCCTTCTCGCGCAACATCAACTGCGAGAGCCGGTAGAGCTCGAGCAGCTTCTGGGCGAGCCGCCCGCGGTCGGTCGGCTTGTCGGCCAGCCCGGCCAGCACCTCGGGGACCGGGTCCCGGAAGTCGTCCAGCTCGGCCAGGGCGAGTGCGGCGTCGGCGCGGGCCGCGTCCTGCTCGGCCCGGACGACTCGGACCAGCGCGGTCACCGCCTTCGCCTGGGCCTGCTCGGTGGTCGCCGCCCGCATCAGCGATCGGGCCAGAGCGACGCGGAGCCGGCCGTCCTCGGCCTTGTCCAGCAGGTCCGTGATCTCGACCTCGGCCGTGTGCCGCCCCCGGTCGCCGAGAATCCGGGCGGCGGCCAGGCGTGCCTCGAGCGGCTCGTCGCTCGTCACGACCGACGCCAGCAGCCCGATGCCCGCGTCCAGCTCACGCAGCGAGATCAGCGCCCAGCCCAGTGCCAGGCGGGCCGCCCCGCTGTCGGCCTCCGCCGCCGCCTCGCGGAGCGCGTCCAGCCCCTCGCCGCCCACCGACCGGAGCGTGACGGCGTGGGCCCAGATCGCGTCGTCGTCGGCCGCCAGCCCATCGAGCTGCTGGACGGCCCTCGCGATCTGTTCGCGGTGCGGCGCCGGCTCGTCGGCGGCTGCCGTTGCCGTGCAAACGGCGGTCAGGAGAAATGCGGTCATCCAGCACAGTTTTCGTGTCATCATTGTTCAGGGTCCTTCAAGGATCACGGTGCCGAACAGTTCGGGCACGATCCCTTCAAACATCAGGTCCTTGTTCAGGTTCTGGGTCAGCCCGGGCGTCCAGCTCGCGGCCTTCAACTGCCCGGTCTGATCGTCGTCGATAACCAGTATGTTCAGTCCGATGCGTCGGCCGGGCTGCGGGTTCTCCACGCCGAGGTCCGCCCACGGGAGCGAGAGTTCGTAGATGGTCCCCGACTCGTCCTCCTTGATCTTGATGCGGTGCTGCCCGCCCAGGCGTTCCCGGTCGTCGCGGTCTTCTTCGTCCTCTCGCGGCTTGGCGGCGAGAGCCAGCCAGAACACGGTGTGGTTCCCGCGATACCGGTACCCGCCGGTGTGGTCGGGATCGATGCCGACCATCAGGCAATCGCCCTGCCACTCGTCGGCGTCGAAGTCGTGCGGGACCTGCACGTCATCATGAACGTCAACCGCCAGGTACAGGTTCTCGGCATCCCACATCACGTAGAGGACGGCCGACAGGTCGTTGGGTCCGTGCCAGAACCGCCCGGGGTGGATTTCGGACTGGATGCGCTCGATGTTCCGGGGCTGGTCCAGGACGGCGGCCCGGTCGAACCGCCAGTCGTCGGTGAGCTGGCCGTCGAGTTCCGGCGGCCGGGCGGTCCTCGGGGCGTGATATACCGCCCGGTTCTGCTCCGTCAGCGTCTCGCGGACCGCCGCCAATCGGTCGTGCAGCCGGGCGAACCGCTCGGGTTCGACCGTCTCCGCCATCAGTGCTCGGTCGAGCCGGTCCATCGCGGCCCGGTGGCGGCCTGCGGCGGACAGGCGGCCGGCGACGTCGCCGACGTCGGGCTCGCCGTCATCCACCAGTCGGGCGGCAGCCCGGCGGAACAGCGCCTCGCCGGTCGTCATCCGATAGGCCTCCGAGCCGCGCCTCGAACACAGCATCAGGGTGTCGTCGACGACCCGCACGGTGGTGAACCCGCCGCTTTCCCGTTCCATCGAGCGAGCGACGACGCCGTCGGACTTTCGGATCAGGGACGCCTCGCCGTGCGGCCGGAACCAGTCGGTCGACAGGCCGCTGACCACGACGAACTCGCCCCATCCGACGATCGTGTCGCCGGAGCCGACCCGCCGCAGCCGCCGTTCCCACTTCCGCTCGCCGTCGCTCAGCCGCTGGGCGATCAGCACCGGCCCGTTGTTGTCCCGCACGCTGAGCATCAGCCGCCGCCCGACATAGACGGCGTCGGGGTCCTTGTTCAGGGCCTCGGCCGACCACTTGACCTCTCCGGTGGTCGCGTCGACGCATTTCACTTCGCCGCCGAACACCCACCGGCTGGGCAGGATGACCACGTGCCGTTCGTCGGGGCCGGCGACCACCCGCCCGATGGCGTGCTCGCTGTCCACCGACCAGAGCGTCCGTTCGCGTCGCAGGTCGATGTTGCGGACCTGGTGGTTGCCGACGACCACGGCCAGCCGCCGTGCCTCCTGTTGCCAGGCGGGGACCGATGTCAGCCGGTCGTCCGCCCGGTCGAAGCCCATCCGGGCGAGCTGCTCGCCGGTCCGGGGGTCGAACCGGTACACCGCGCCGGGGTTTTCGCTGCACACGACGAACGCCTCGCCGTCGAACCAGATCGACCCTGCGAGCACGTGCCCCTCGAGCTTCCGGTCCCAGGCCTGCTCGCCGGTCTCGATGTTCATGCCGAAGACCTCGCCCGACGCCCGGGCCGCCAGGACCGTGCCCGCCCCCACGGCGGTGCCCCGGATTCGGTCGAGGTCGCGCCGCCTGACCGGCAGCCCGCCCGGATCGTCCGGCTCCGGCCGGGGGCCGTAGGTCCACCGGGTCATCCCGGTCGTCCCGTCGAGCGCGCTGATGTTGTGGCTGCCGTGGATGATGACTGTTCCGTCGACGACCCGCGCGGTGGATGCAGACTCGCCCACCCAGGTCCGCCACAACACCCGGCCGTCCGAGACCCGGCGGGCCTCGACGGTGTTCCAGACGAACGAGGGGAACCGCCGGCTGTTGCGGACGGCGAGGAGCGCCACCCTCTCGCCGTCGATGTGATAGTCGCCCCCATCGAGCACGACGGGCGAGCTTCGGGACGAGTCGAACGCGGAACGCCACACCCGGCGCAGCCGGACGTCGCCGCCCGCCCAGTCGGTCGCCTCGAGCGCGACTCTCGCCTGTTCAGCCAGCGGGCTGTTCGGATATTGCGCCGCCAGCCGGAGGAGGAGCGTCGGCCGCTCGGGCTCCGGGGCCGCTTCCGCCCTGTCCCACAGCTCGGCGGCGGCCGCCTCGAGCGCATGGTACGGGCCGGGGCCGTGCCGGTCGATGATGCTCGCGATGCGCACCTCGGCGGCGACCTCGGCGGGAATCTCGATCCCGTCCAGCGTCACCGATTCGCCGCGCAGGTGCTCGATGAGATGCTGGTATCGGGCCACCGCCTCGGCCCATTTCTCCTGTGCTTCCAGGGTCTCGGCGAGCCGGAAGCCGGTCCGTGTGGCGACCACGTCGGACGGGGCGTGCTCGACGGCCGCCCGGAATGCGTCCGCCGCCCGCTCGGTTCGGCCCTCGGCCAGATGCTGCTCGCCGAGCCGCCGGTATGCGTCCGCTCTCAGGCGGGCGATGCGGCGGCGCAGGTCGCCGTCCTCCGGCCCGACACCGGGAGCGTCGAGAGCGGCCCGGTACGTCTCGAGGGCCGTCTGCAGGTCGCCCAGGCGGTCGTCGCGCTCTGCCCGGCGGACGAGCGCCGGTGCCGAGTCGCCCTCGACGGCGGAGCCCGGCCCGTACCGGTCGATCCGGTCGGTCGAGACCAGGAGCAGCCGGTCGGCCGCCAGGGTCACGTTCCCGCGCTCGGCGGGCTCGTCCAGCCGGTATCGCCAGGATCGAGTGCCTCCGTCGGTCTTCAGTGCCAGGAGCGACCGGCGGGAGGGCACGATCAGTTCATCCCCGGCGAGCGCCGGGCGGGCGACGGCCGGGGCGTCGAACTCGGCAGTCCACAGCAGCTTGCCCGATTCGACATCGACGGCCGCCGCTTCCGAGTCGCCGGCCACGAATGCCGTCCGGCCGTTCGAGCCGGCGAGGTAACGCATCCCCAGTCGGGGGGCCTTCCACCGCACCCGCCCGTCGTCCGTGTCCAGGGCGATCAGGTGGTCGGCATCCTGCGGGGCGATGAGGAGCAGCCCGTCGCAGATGACGGGCGGGTTGTTCTCCCAGGAGTCGTCGGCCAGGAGTGCCGCCCGGCGCCGCGCGGGCGAGAACGCCGGATATTCGGTCAGCCACCGGACCTCTCCCGTCGCCGCCTCGATCGCTGCCGCCGCCCCGAGGTTGGTCGAGATGTAAACGACGCCCTGGTGAACGGCGGGCGGCGCGGGGTGGCGGCCCCGGCCGAGCACGCCCCGGAACACCTGCGAGCACAGCCGGCGCTGCCAGAGCTGCGTCCCGTCGGGGATGTGGAACGCGACGGCGTAGGCCTCGGACTCCTGTCGAGCCGCTGTCGCCAACACGAACAGCTTGTCGCCTTCCGCCGCCAGCGAGTTGGCGAACACCTCCGGCGGGGGCGGCGGGTCCTCGCCGTCTTCGGCCCGGGGTTCGTCCCCCCGGATGATCCGGTCCAGGGACCACAGCTCTCTGCCCTCGTGCGAGAGTGCGACGAGCCCCTCGTCGATCACGGCGAACACGTGGTCCGACGTGACGAACGGGGCGTACATCGCGTCCCGGACGTTGCGGCGGTCCGGTCCGGCCGGCTGCTCCGGCCATCGCCAGGCCGTCTCTCCGGTCGCCAGGTCGATCGCGGCGAGGTGTCGGGATGTCTGGATGAACGCCAGGCCGCCGGCGACCGCGGCGTGGCTCGGCCTCGGTGTGCGCCGGCCCTTCTCCCGCAGGCCGCGGGCAAAGCTCTCGTCCACGTCCGCCTGCTGGATGGGGGCCGACCACCGCCGGACGCCCATCCGATAGGCCTGTGGGTAGAGCCCCGCCCGCCGGGCGTCACGGCCGATTCCGGCGACGTGCTCGGCCGACGGCTCCGGCCGGGCTTCCGGCGGCCGGAGCGCCCGGCTCAGGGCCGTCTCCTTGGCCTCGAGGGGCTCGTCCGGCAGGTCGGTCCGGTGCTCGAGTTGCCGCAGGAACCGGACATCCCGGAGTGCGGCGCGGAGTTCGCCCCGCTGGGCCCGGAGTTCGGCCCGGGCGGCGAGCGCTCGCGGCCCGTAGGTGGCGGGCAGGTAACGGCGGATCAGCCGGGAGAGGTCATCGACGCTTCGGCGGGCCAGGGCCGCCTCGTAGTGCCGTCGGGCGGCATCATCATACAGTGCTCGATAGGCGCGGATTCCGTCGTCCGGCCAGGCGAGGACGCGGCGTTGGACCGCCTCGGCAAAGGAGGTGTATCGGCCCGGCTCCGTTCGGAACAGCCCGTCGGCGTCCTCGATATACTCCTGGGCCGCCTCGGCCGCCTGCTCCCATTCGCCCGCGCCCGCCAGCCGGTCCAGCCGGTCGAGCGCTTCGTCGGCGTCGCGGAATATGTGGACATACAGGGCCTCCGGCCGGTCCGCCGCGCCTGCCTGGGAGGCGCCGACGCACGCCAGAAAGCAACCCGTGATGATGGCTGCCAATACTTTCACTGGCCAGATACCCTCCAAGCTCCATTCTATCCCCGACGTGTACGCAGTCAATCATCAGCAGGCAGGGAACAGACCATTCGCGTAGAGGACGTGGCGGAGGGGGGCGATGCGCCGCCCTGCTTTCGGCCCCGGCTCAGACTTCGGCGGTCGCGACGGTGACGGCGAGTCGGCAGCAGTTCCGGAACTCGTCGAGGTCGACGTATTCGCTCGGGGAGTGGCACTTGAACCCGCCGATGCCGATGGTAATGGTTGGGATGCCCTTGGCGGCGAGGTGGTTGGCGTCGGTCCCGCCGTCGTTGGTGACCAGTTCGGCGTCGATCCCGCACTGGCGGGCGGCGGCCTGTGCCACCGTGACCGTCGGCGAGTCGGTCGGCAGCTCGAGCGGCTCGTAGGACGGCCCCGGGGTGAACTCGACGCTGCCCGGCTCGCCCTCGTCGTTCGTCACCCGCTCGGCGGCCCGCCGGAACGCGTCTTTCCACACCTCGATCACCCGGCTTCGGAACGGGACGCTGTGCGACCGGAACTCGGCGAGTCCGTACAGGTCGGGCATGACCACGTTGCTGCCCTTGCCCCCCTCGAGGATGCCCAGGTTGGTGCGGGCGTCGCCCTCCGGCTTCTCGACGTAGCCGAACCAGCCGTTCTCGACGAGTTCGGCGAGTGCCAGGGCCTCGATGGCGGCGGCGGAGACGCCGTGCTGGGGCCGGCCGCCGTGGGCCGCCCGGCCCTGGACGCGGATGTTCATCCGCTGGGTGCCGATGATGCGGTAGGAGAATTCATCGGTCCGGGCGCCGTCGAACTCGAAGCCCATCGCGGGCAGTTCCGGCCCGAGGATGGACACGTCGAGCCCCCGGGCGCCGACCAGCCCGACTTCCTCCTGGACGGTGATGAGCACGGTGACCGGCGGATGGTCCCCGTCCAGCGCCCGGAGCTGCTTGATCGCGTGGAGCAATGCGGCCACTCCGCACCGGGCGTCGGCCCCGAGCGCCCGGCCCTCGGCGTCGTTGACCACGCGGTCGCCCTCGATCCGCGGCCGGCTGCCGACGGCGAGCGGGACGGTGTCCATGTGGGTGGCGAGCAGGCGGCGCGGGCCGCCCCGCTTCCCGTCGAGCCGGATCGCCAGGTTGCCGGTGTTGCCGCCGTAGTCGCTCTGCTCGTTGGTGGTGTCCGAGGCCATCGCGTCGTCGGGCACGCCGAGCTTGCGGCATTGGTCTTTGACGTACTCGGCCACCAGCTTCTCGTCGCCGGGCGGGCCCGGGATGGGGAGGACGTTCATCAGGTATTCCAGCGCGGCGGTTTCGTCATAACACATCGCGGGTTCCTTCGGTTATCGGGGCATTCCGGGATGCGCGGCATCATAGGCCGGCGGATGAACGGTGTCAATGCCGGTCGGGCCGGATGCGGAGCGTGGCGTCGATGATATCCCGGGCGGCGTCGGGGCGGCCGGCGTCCCGTGCGGCCGCGCTCATCCGGTCCAGGCGGGCCCGGTCGGCG
>PWKM01000343.1 GCA_003559755.1 Planctomycetota bacterium | reverse complement strand
TGGGGTTATACGGGCTTGGGCGTCGAGCCATCATGTTACGATTCTGGCCGCCCGATTTCAACTTTAGCCGCCGAGTCGCCGCCCCCTGGGAGACCCCGACGCGGCTCCGCGAAAGGTTGACAAGGGACAGCCTGCACGGAAAATGAACGGGCCGGAACGGGCGGAGAAGCCCCCGGTGCCGTGCCGAGAAAGGACTCGCCCCGCCCAGCCAGGAGAGCTGATTATGAAAGCGTTGATCCGATACGGCAAGGGCGAGAAGGACGTCGGGCTCGACGACGTGCCGGAGCCGTGCCCGGAACCGCACGAGGTCAAGATCGAGGTCCGGGCGGCGGGAGTGTGCGGGACCGATATCCAGGGGCACCCCGGCGTTCGTCCACCGGTCGTCCTCGGCCACGAACTGGCCGGGGTGGTCGTCGAGCTCGGCGACGAATGCGTCGAGCGGCGGGTCGGCGAGCGGGTGACCAGCGAGACCACCAAGAGCACGTGCGGCCAGTGCCGCTATTGCCGGCGGGGGGCGGTCAGCTTGTGCGTGGACCGACGGGGGATGGCCTCCACCGCCGACGGATGCTTCGCCGGGTACGTGTGCCTGCCCGAGTCGAGCACCCACCTGCTGCCCGACGGCGTGAGCTTCGAGGCGGGGGCACTCACCGAGCCGCTGGCCTGCGCCACCCACGCGGTGTACGAGCAGGGCGACGTGCTCGCCGGGGAGTTGGCGGTGGTCATCGGGCCCGGCCCGCTCGGCCTGCTCGTCGCACAATGCTGCGCGGTGCTGGAAGCGGTGGTGGTCGTCGCCGGGACTGCCGCCGACGCGGACCGACTGCGGCTCGCCCGCTCGCTCGGCGCGAGCCATACCACGGTCGTCGATTCGGACTCACTCGCCGAGCTTGTCGGCTCGATCTCGGACGGCTGCGGGGCGGACATCGTGTTTGAATGCGCGGGCGTGGAGCCCGCCGTCCGGACCGGCCTGGCCTGCCTCCGCAAGCGGGGGCGGTTCGTCCAGGCGGGCATCCTTCACCGCGACGTGTCACTCGATTTCGATGACATCTTTTTCAACAGGGAGCTGTCCCTCATCGGCTCCCACACCTCGAACCCCGGATCCTGGGAGATTGCCCTCGGCCTGCTGTCGGCGGGCCGGGTGGACCTCGAACCGCTGGTCACCGAATCGCTCCCCCTCGACCGCTGGGAGCAGGCGTTCGAGCTGATGCGGACCCGCCGGGCCGTCAAGGTCGTGCTCACCCCGTAACGTGCCCACAGCAGATGGAGGAACGACACAATGGAGTTCGAAGTCAGGAAGACCGACGATGAATGGCGCGAACAACTCACCGAGCAGCAATACCGGGTCACCCGCGAGCGGGGCACGGAGCCGGCGTTCACCGGCAAGTACTGGGACGAATCGGCCGACGGCACCTACGCCTGCGTCTGTTGCGGGCAGCGGCTCTTCGATGCCGGGGCGAAGTACGATTCGGGCAGCGGCTGGCCCAGTTTCCGGGAGCCGCTCGAAGGGAAGGCCGTCGCCGAGCGGAAAGAGCGGGGCATGTTCGATCGCCGCACCGAGGTGATCTGCAGCCGGTGCGGCGCCCATCTCGGCCACGTGTTCGACGACGGTCCCGAGCCGACCGGGCTGCGCTACTGCATCAACTCGGCCGCGCTCGATCTCGAGAAACGCGGCGGCTGACAAGGGCCGGCTCACTGCAATCCCTCTGCCCCTCCTACGGGTGACTGGTCTCGGCTGTTTGTGTTATAATCGGCCCCGTGGAGATAGACCCGGAATATCGAAAATGGCTGTCGGGCGAGATACGCGGCCCCAAGGCGACGCTTGTCCGGCTGGCGCTGTGGTGTGCGTCGGTCGGCTACGGAATGGGGGTGCGTGTGCGCAACACGCTTTATAATACGGGCCTGCTTGCCGAGTATCGCGTCGACCGGCCGGTTATCGCGGTGGGCAACATCACCGCGGGCGGGACCGGCAAGACCCCCGCGGTCGAGTATCTGGCCCGGTGGTTCCTCGACAACGGCGCCCGGCCGGCGATCGTGAGCCGGGGCTATCACGCCCGGGACGACGAGGGCAGGGAGAACGACGAGGCGATGCTGCTCGCCGAACGGCTGCCCGATGTCCCGCAACGCCGTCACAAGGACCGGCTCCAGGCGGCTGTCGCCGCGATGAAGATGGACGGGGCGAACGCCCTGATCCTCGACGACGGCCTCCAGCACCGCCGGCTCGCCCGGTTCGGCAACATCGTCCTCATCGACGCGACCTGCCCGTTCGGATACGGGCACCTGCTCCCCCGCGGCCTGCTCCGGGAGCCGCGCCGGGCCGGGCTCCGCCGGGCCGACGTGATCGTCGTTACCCGCTCCGATCAGGTGAGCCCGGACGAACTGAAGGCACTGCTGGCGACGCTCGGCCGGCTGGCCCCGGACATCCCGAAAGCGACGGCAGTCCACGTGCCCACCGGCCTGGTCGCCTTCCCGGACAGCCGCCCCGTCGCCCCCGCGACCCTCAAGGGCCGGCGGGTCGCACTGTTCTCGTCGATCGGCAATCCCGACGCCTTCCGGCGGACGGTCGAGGGCCTCGGCGGCGAGGTGGCGTGGTCGGCCGATTACCCTGACCACCACTGGTACTCAACGGACGACGTGGCGGACATCTGTCGGGCCGACAACGAGGCGGTGGACGC
>PWKM01000326.1 GCA_003559755.1 Planctomycetota bacterium | reverse complement strand
TGCCGACATCCGCCGATACGCCGCCGGGCGCCTGGCCGGGTTCAAGGTGCCCGCCCGCGTCGACTTCGCCGATGCACTCCCCCGCAACCCGTCGGGCAAGGTGGTCAAGCGCTGGATCGAGGGGTAGCAGCCGGGAATCCAGGCCGAGGCGACGGACGACGACGCTGAGGACGATGCAGCGGCGGACCGCCGAAAAAAAACCCTTTCGATACCAGCGCCGCGCCGGTATAATTACATCGTGTTTCCAGGGATGGTGGCAGGGTGAAGCTGGCCGGCGGGCGGAGAGGCATGTTGCCGGAGTCCGAAAGAGAACGCCAACAGCGACGTTTTCGCCCGTCCAATAAAATGTGCGATGCCGACCGCCGGCTGACGGCCCACGGAGCGGGGCTCGCCCCGCGAAAACGAAGCACAACGCCTTTGTAAGGGAGGGACAAATGAAGCCGAAGGATGCCGCCCGCATCGCCTGCCGCGTCCTCGCGATTTATGTCGTCGTCCTGGCACTGGATGCCCTGTCGTCGCAATTGAGGTTCGTCCAGATGAGCTTCCTGGGGGTCAGTCGCAGCGGCTTCGGACTGGGGCTGGGGCTGGCAACGGGCACCATCCCCTACCTGGCGTTTATCGGGGTTGCCGTGCTGCTCTGGTTCAAGGCGGACACCGTGGGGCGGTGGATGCTGGCCGGGCAGGTCCCGGCGGAACCGGAGACGGACGCGGACACGGATGGCGAAACGCTCACTCGCGACATCGAGACGGCCGCCTTTGCTGCCATCGGAGTCTATATGACGGCCCGGAGCATCCCGCTGCTGTTCCACCACTTTTTCGGCGTGTTCTTACCGGGTTCCGAAGCCCCGGAACTGGCCCGGGGCCTCACGACGACCGTCCAATTGGTCCTCGGGCTCGTGCTGATCTTCGGGGCGCGGGAACTGGCCCGCTTGATTCCGACGGTCGCCCATCGGCTGCGGTCGGCCGGCCACACCCACTCGGTCACAGAGGAGGAGGAATGACCAGGCGAACACTGGCTCTGATCCTGTTCCGAGCGTTGGCGTTGTTCGCGGCGGCCACGGCCGGCATCGCGGCCGCTTTCTCCCTGGCCCTGGCCGTGGGCAAAGCGTTTTCGCCCGACGATCACCTGATATGGGGGCTGCCCCAAGGGCTGTTGATGACCGGTGCGGCAGCCGGTCTGGCATGGCTGCTCTGGGCGATGGCTCCGTGGCTCGCCGATCGCGTGGCGCCCACCGGCCCTGACCGCAACGACGAAGCGTGCCCGGCCCCTCGGTGTGCAGGGAACGACTACCTGGCCATCGGCGTGGCCGTTGGCGGGCTGACTGTGTTCTGGTTCGGGTTCCGGCGCCTCCCGGGCCTGCTGATGCTCTCGATTCAGTGGATTCCCGATCAGTTGAAGTCCGAGATTGGCGACATGGCCGTCTATTGGACCTATGTTTTGGGCAGCGGGATCTTTGTGCTGATGCTCATCGGCTTCGGGCTGGGGCTGGTATTGTATGCCCGGCCCGTTTCCGGCTCGCTGCTCAAACTGCAGGCCGCCGTCGCAAGGAAAATGGGCCGCCCCGCCTGAGGACGGGCGCCCGGGGCCGCGGCGGCCAACGCCCGCCGACGCCCGATAGGCCATCGAATCACGGCCAGGATGGCCGTGCCACAGGAAAGCCCATGACCGCCCCCTCTCCCTCGCGAGGAGAGAAAATCCGAATATCGAATGTCGAAATACGAAACTCGGGATCGTTCCCGCCCGGCAGTGAGAAATCCGAATATCGAATACCGAAATACGAAACTCGGCAATGACCCTCATCCGCAGGGGGGAAGGGTCTGCGTTTATCTGCGTCCATCTGCGGTTCCATTCGAGATCGACCCTCACCCGGCAGTGAGAAATCCGAATATCGAATGCCGAAATACGAAACTCGAAAAGGAATCCGCCACGCTGCCCCGGTTCAGCTTGTCTCATACGAGGATGCTCCCATGCACCCTCGCTCCCATGCCCCCATGCTCCCACACTCCCTAGACCGGCTTGCGTTCGTTCCCGCCAACCCCATAATAGAGGTAGTGACAAACGCCGGGGAGGGGAATGCATCGAGGAGGCAGTATGATACTGAGGATGAGCGTACTTGGCTGGCTGTGTTTCGCGGTCACCGTCACCGCACTGGCGGTCACCGGCTGTCGGACGACGGCAGAGCAGATTTCGTTCGGCCCCTACGTGACCCACCCCGGTCACACGTCGATGGCGGTCCGATGGACGTCGGACGCGCTGGCCGACGGCGTCGTGTCGTTCACCGCCGAGGGCGAGCAGACGCGGGAGGTCACCGCCCATATCGACATGCTGCGCTACCCGGATGACCCCGACACCCGCGGGATGTCGCTGGCGGGACTGCGGCCCGACGAGATCGGGACGGCGTTCCTCTACGCTGCCCACCTCGACGAGCTGACCCCCGGGACCGACTACCGGTACACCATCGAGTTCGGCGGCCGAACGGTCGAGGGCGGGTTCCGCACGATGGCCGACCAGCCCGAGCCGTTCCGGTTCATCGCGTTCGGCGACAGCCACGCCCAGGACGTCGTCGCTGACCAGTTCGCCCAGCACGAGCCGGCGTTCCTGATCAACCTGGGCGACACGGTCCGCCACGAGAACTACCACGAGTTCCAGGACTACTTCTCGCCGACGGTCAACCAGATGACCCGCTGGTACCCGATGGCGGCCGTCCGGGGCAACCACGAGCAGCGGGGCGTGCTGTTCTCCCGCCTGTTCGGGCTCGATCCCGACCGCATCTACTATTCGTTCGAGTACGGCGACGCCCTGTTCGTCCAGCTCGACTCGAGCGTCTGGCGGTGGCCGAACGCCGAGGAGAACACGGCCCGGATGCTCGAATGGGCCGAGCAGGTGCTGAGTGAATCGGACGCCAACTGGAAGATCGTCTCGTTCCACGAACCGCCCTACGACATGAGCTATCGGCGGAGCCGGTGGGGCCGCTACCACGCGATGGAGGTCTTCCGCCGGACCGGGGTAGACCTGGTGCTGAACGGGCACGCCCACGCCTACCAGCGGTACGCGCCCCTTTACCGCAAGGGCGAGAACGAGGACCACCCCATCCTGCTCATCAACAGCTCGGGGGCGAGCGAAATCTACAGCACGGCGCCGCGACGGGCCGACCCCTATCTCGTCGCCGGTGCCGAGGGCAACCACTACGTGGTCATCGACATCGACGGCGACACGCTGACCGGGCGAACGCTCCGGCGCGATGGCGACCTCATCGACGAGTTCGAAATCCGCAAGGAAGGCGGCAAGCCCGTCGCCGAGTACGTCGAGCAAGCGCTCCCCGAGGAGCCGCTCGACCGGCTCGACCGGGCCCTGTTCCGGCAGTATATGGATATGCCCGGCGGGGTGATTGAGGAAGGCGAGGAGTTCGAGGTGGCCATCGGCTTCACCGCCGAGACGATGTCGATCCGGTACGACTTCCGGCCGGCGGCCGACAGCGCCCACGCCGTCGAGCTGGTCGAACCCGCACGGGGCGAGGTCCCCGCCGGGTCCGAGAAGACGGTCGTCGTCCGGCTGCGGGCGAGGCGAGAGATTCGCGACCGGGGCGGGCGGGGGATGACCGCCCCCCGGGTGTGGCTCGACTGCCACTACGAGGTCAACGGCGTCGAGGGCGTCATCTCGAGCACCCGCGTCTGGAGCCGCCGGCCCGACGAGGACTGAGCGCCGACCCCGCCGCGATCACCGGCGAAGACGGCGGACCGAGACCGGCGTCGGTCTGTGTTTCGCCCGACGGGCATTGGCGAACGGTTTTGTTCGCCTTGGAACGGTCACCGCTGTCGATCATCCGCTCCTCAACTGTGGGCGCTCCGTGCGTCCCGCCCCCTGTATCAAGTGGGGGGATATCCGCCATGTTACTATGTGGAGGTGATTCTGATAGAATGCGGGACCTGAACAATCCGTGAGGAGCGAGGATATGGCTTCGGACACCCCACAACCGCAGTCCGGGAGGTTGCGTTACGGCATCGGGGAATGGTACGGATTGTCTTTTGCTGCGATGGAACCTGGTCAGCGGAAGTCTTTGGCCGAAGCTCAAGCCCGAAGGGGGGTTCAGCAGGTTTGCCCGTGGCGGAGCACTTCGTCGGAAGAGCTTCCTTGCACCAAGAAGGGCGGCGTTTGCAGTCTTCGCTTGTATGAACAGAAGCCGCACAGCAATGCCGTTTGCCCGGTGCCGGGCATCAATGAGGGTTTGGCTGTGACCTGTCCCGAGAGATTCTATGAGGGATGGTTCATTTTTGAGTGGATAGGAGATCGGGTGATCGGCTGTCCCCGCCCCACTGTCCTCGGAGAGATCGGTTTTCTGCAGCCCATCGGGGGCCAGGGTGGCTCATCGTCGCGGCCAGTCGGGAAAATTGACCACGTGCTGTTGGACCCCGACCGTTCGCCTCTCCAATGGTGTGCTCTGGAGATGCAAGCGGTCTATTTTTCAGGGGCCGCGATGGGACAGGAATTCGCCCGCCTCCGGCACACCGATGAGCCCGGCATTCCGTTTCCGACGGGGCATCGGCGCCCTGATTTCCGCAGCAGCGGCCCCAAGCGGTTAATGCCCCAGCTACAGATCAAGGTCCCGACTCTGCGCCGTTGGGGCAAAACGATGACGGTCGTGGTCGATCGGGCATTCTTTGATGCCATGGCGCCTATGGAGGAGGCCGACGACCTCTCCAACGCCGATATTGCCTGGTTTGTGTTGAGATACCGAGATATTGCCGGACGCCTTCGGTTGGAGCTCGACGACGTTCGCTTTACGACCTTGGAACGGGCGGTCGAGGGCTTGACTGCGGGGCTTCCGGTCAGTCTGAATACCTTTGAAGAGCGAATCCTGCAAAAGCTGGACTCGTAATCAGGAGGCCAGCCAGCTCAGGTCCGGACCGATCAACAGTTCCATCTTTTTCTGGTGGTGCGTGTTTTTCATCGGCACCCGACAGATCGCAAGTCCGTGTGTCTCCGCGAGTTTCTCGATCTGTGGTGAGTCGTCGTAGGTAATCAGGAAGTCTCCGGAGAGTTCGCCGGCGAGTGCAAGCAGCTTGTCGTGGTCGATTTCCGAGTACTTGTAGAGCCGCCGGCCTGCGACAACGTAAGGCGGATCGATAAACCAACTTACATCTGCGTTATCTTTCTTCTCTTCCAAGAGGGCCAGGCCGTCTTCCTGAACAAAGTCGATACGGTCCTTGTGCTTCAGGATGTTGAGGATTCGCTTGCGAAGGGTGTCTGGGTACCATCGGGACCGCAGGCCCTTGCCGTTTTCGCCTTTCTTGACGACTCCCGCACCGGGCGCCAGGATGCCGCCCCTGTTGATCCGATTACGAACAATTGTTGCAAATGCCCGGTCCCTGGTTGACTCGCCGGCTCTGGCGAGTACACGCTGAACATTTGCCGTCGTCATCTCGAACGCAGTGATTTGATCGGCGAGCCATTCTCCTTCGCCGTAGAGTACGGTCCCCCATACAGAGGCCACGTCTTCGTCCAATTCGCCCAAAGTAACCCGCTCGACCAAGCCCTCAAACACGGCGCTCAACCCGACAATTGCTCCGCCCGCGAACGGTTCGATCAATTCTTTTCGGGGCTGATTGCCGGAACTTAGCCACTGCCGAATACGCGGCACCAACCACGTTTTGCCGCCCGGATATCGAAAGGGACTCCGAAAAGGGACGGTTGCCACATTCACGACAGACGATAAGCGCCGGGGATGCTTTCGTTCTGGCCCGTTGGGAAAATCCAACCGTTTCTGGTACTGCGCTACAGATTCACCGACCACCAGCCAATCTCGCGCCGGCTTTCTGGCCTTGAGTTTGCCCTGGCGGATGAGAAGACGGGTATGCTGTACGGAATAGCCCAGTTTTTCTGCTGCTTCTTTTGTGCTCAGATATTCGGTGGCCACCGGCCTCTCCCACATCGTCGCGCTTGGATATTCTCACGGGAATATACCGGGTGCGCAGGGGCAAGTCAAGGAAAAAATGGGGAAATGGGGGATGCGGACTTCCGCTGACCGGCGGATCAGTGGGTGTGACACCCCTTGATGATGTAGCCGCCCGACTTTTCGTCGCGCTCGACGTCGATCAGCCCCTCGGCCTCCGCCTCCTCGATCAGTTGCCCGAAGGAGCGGAACCCGTAGTACGATTCGCTGAAGCTGGGCATCCTGCGTTTGAGGGTCTGTTTGATCATCGACCCCCAGATTTTGCCGCCCTCGCCGCGCTCTTCGAGCAGGGCCTCGTAGGTCTCGATGATCAGGTCGAACGCCTCTTCCTTCTTCTGGTCGGTCGGCTGCTTTCCGCCGCCCCCCTTCTTCGGGGGCCGTGCCTTGCGTTGTTTCGGTTTTTTGCGCACGAGGTCGTCGTAGAGGATGAACTCGTCGCAGTTGGCGGTCAGCAGGTCGGAGGTCGAGTTCTTGACGCCGACGCCGATGACGACCTTGTTGTTCTCGCGCAGCTTGCTGACCAGCGGCGAGAAGTCGGAGTCGCCGCTGATGATGACGAAGGTGTCGACGTGCGATTTGGTGTAGCACAGGTCGAGGGCATCGACGACCATGCGGATGTCGGCGGAGTTTTTGCCCGACTGGCGGACGTGGGGGATGTCGATCAGCTCGAACGACGCCTCGTGCATCGTCGCCTTGAACTCCCGGAACCGGCTCCAGTCGCAATAGGCCTTCTTCACCACGATGTTGCCCTTGAGCAGGAGCCGCTCGGTCACCCGTCCGATGTCGAACTTGGAGTAATTGGCGTCGCGGACCCCCAGCGCGACGTTCTCGAAGTCGCAGAAAAGGGCCATGTTGCGGATGTCGATGTTCTCGGAGTTGGACATATGTCAACCTCTCGAATGAATGCGGATTGTCTGCAATGGGCCGGCCCGCTGCCCCGCGGTCAGGTGCGACTTCGAGTGGACCCGGGGCGTCGCCGCCTGCCACAGCGCACATTGTCACACAGCGCCGCGGTCCGCGAACCGGGATTCGAGCCGGGGTGCGATGCGTTCGCCCGGCGCGTCCTGGGCGGGCTGCTCAGCCGGCGCGGCTTACGACGACGTACCCCTTGTTCGGGCCGGGCACGGCTCCGTTGACCAGGATGGCGTTCCGTTCCGGGTCGACCCGGACGACCTTGAGGTTGCGGACGGTCTTGCGTTTTCCGCCCATCCGGCCGGCCATCTTGGTGCCGGGGAACACGCGGGAGGGGTCCGCCGCCTGGCCGATCGACCCCCCTGCCCGGAGCCGGTCGCCCTGGCCGTGTGTCTTGGGGCCGCCTCGGAAACCGTGGCGTTTGACCACGCCCTGGAACCCGCGTCCCTTGGTCATCCCGGTCACGTCCACCTTCTTGACGTCGGCGAACTGTTCGACGGTGACCACCGAGCCGTCCTCGATGTCGTCCTCGCCGTCCCAATCGACCTCGCGGACGAACCGCTTCGGCTCGGAGCCGGCCCGCTTGAAGTGGCCGCGCATCGGCTGGGTCACGTTCTTCCGCTTGCGGTCCTCAAACCCGAGCTGGAGAGCCCGATAGCCGTCCCGCTCCGGCGTCTTCACCTGCAACACGGTACAGGGGCCGAGCTCGATCACCGTCACCGGGAGGAGCCGCCCGTCATCGGTATATACCGATGTCATTCCTGCCTTTTTTCCAAGAAGCGCATCAATCATGTTCGTTTCATCCTTCAGTTTCGAAAACGGCGACAGACCACATAGCATAAACAAGCCCTGTGAAAAGTCAAGTGTCCGACCGCCGTTTTCATCGCGTCCAGAAGCAGCGCGCGAATATCCGGGCGGAGCAAAACGGAAACGCCCTGCCAGAGCAGGGGCATTCCGGGGAAACGGAATCGGCGGACGGCGTGGTCAGGGCGTATTCCTGTGCATCGGCAGCGGCCGGCCGCCGGCGGTGCGGTTGCCGTTCATCCGGTCCCGTTATTCGGGGCCGAACAACTCCTTGTCCGCGCCGCACTCGGGGCACACCCAATCGGGCGGAACATCCTCGAAGGGCGTGCCCGGTTTGACCCCGTTCGCCGGGTCGCCCTTCGCCGGGTCGTAAATCCACCCGCACAATGCACACACATATCGTTCCATTCGACATCTCCAGGTCAAGGTAACACCGTTTCAGAGCCGAATTATACCTGTTCGCCGCGTCATGACAACCATCCGGGGTTCAATTGCCGGGCCGGAATTGAGGGCAGCTCCCGTCTTCGATCGGTGCTTGCGGCGTTTTTGCACTTGTGAGCGTGGCAGGCCATGCTATAATCACGCACGTTTTTGCACATAAAGCGGTTCTGTTGACTTCGGAGGATCCAATGGCCGACTATTCGACCCCGGATATCCGCAACCTGGCCCTCATCGGGCACGCGGACGCCGGAAAGACCACCCTGGCCGATACCGTCCTCGATGTCGCCGGTGTTGTGAACCGGGCGGGCAGCGTGGACGAAGGCACGTCTGCGTTCGACTTTGACGAGGGCGAACGCGATCGCAAACATTCCATCTTCAACGCCGTGGCCCACGCCCCGTGGAAGGGCAAGCGGCTCAACCTGATCGACACCCCCGGCTATCCCGACTTCATCGGGGCGGCCGCCGCCGGGCTGTCCGCCGCAGACGTCGCCCTGCTCTGCGTCTCGTCGGTCACCGGGCTGGGCGTCAACACCCGCCGCACCTGGGATGTCGCCTGTGAATACGGGATGCCCCGGGCCGTGGTCCTCACCAAGCTCGACGGCGATAACGCCGACTACGGGAAGGCGCTCGGCCAGGTCCAGGAGGCGCTCGGGCGGGCCTGCATCCCCGTGCTCGTGCCCGACAGCTCCGGGCGCGACGTGAGCTGCGTGACCAACCTGCTCACCGACGACGGCGAGGGGCGACAGGAGTTGATCGAGACCGTCGCCGAGTCGGACGACGAGCTGATGATGAAGTACCTCGAGGAAGAGGAACTCACCCAGGCCGAATTGGCCGGAGCGTTCGCCACGGCCGTCAGCTCCGGGGCCATCGTCCCCGTCCTCTGCTGCTCGGCGAAGAAGAAAGTCGGCATCACCGAGCTGATGGACGTGATCGCGACCTATTTCCCCGGCCCGTCGCAGCGGGGGAACCTGCCGGTCCACCAGCCCGGCGAGCCCGAGGAGCCGGCCGAGGTCCCGCCGCTCGACGGCCCGCTGACCGCGTTCGTGTTCAAGGTGCTCACCGACCCGTTCGTGGGCAAGATCGCCTACTTCCGAGTGGTCACCGGCCGGGCCGACACCTCCGGCGTCCGCATCGCCCGCACCGGCAACTCCGTCCGGGTCAACAGCGTTCATCACCCGCAGGGCAAGGAGCAGGAGCCGGTCGAGGCCGTCATCGCCGGCGACATCGGCACGGTCACCAAGATCGAGGAGATCACCCTGGGCGATACCCTGCTCGCCGGGGACGCGGACCTCGAGTTCGGCCGGTTCGCCGTGCCCACCCCGATGGTATCGCTCGCCGTGTTCCCCAAGAGCCGGGGCGACGAGGGCCGGATTTCGACCGCCCTGCAGAAGCTGGGCGAAGAGGACCCCGCCTTCCAGTTCGAGCGGGACCGCCAGACCAACGAGATGGTCGTGCGCGGCGTCTCGTCGCTCCACCTCGACATCACGCTCGCCCGGCTGAAAGACCGGTACAACGTCGAGGTCGACACCAAAGTGCCCAAGGTCCCCTACCTGGAGACCATCACCGGGTCGGCCGACGCCCACTACCGGCACAAGAAACAGACGGGCGGACGCGGCCAGTTCGGCGAGGTGTACATGCGGGTCGAGCCCGCCGAACGGGACGCCGGGCTGGAGTTCGTCGACGAGGTCGTCGGCGGGGCCATCCCCCGGAACCTGATCCCCGCCGTCGAGAAGGGCATCCGCGAGACGATGGAACGCGGTGTGCTCGCCGGATATCCCGTGGTTGACATCCGGGCCCGCGTTTACGACGGCAAGTACCACGATGTGGATTCCGACGAGGCATCGTTCAAGATCGCCGGCGGCCGTTGCTTAGCCGAGGGCATCCTGAACGCGAACCCGGTGCTGCTCGAGCCGATCGTCAAGTTCGAGGTCATCGTGCCCAGCCGGTTCGTCGGCGACATCACCAGCGACATGAGCGGCCGGCGAGGCCGTATCTCAGACACCGGCGTCGTCGGCGACATGCAGGTCATCGGCGGCGAAATCCCGCTCGCCGAGATCCAGACCTACTCCACCGAACTCCGGTCAATGACCGGCGGAGAAGGAAGCTACACCATCGAGTTCGACCGATACGACGTCGTGCCGAGAAACCTGCAGCAGCAGATCGTCGCCAAGGCGAAGGCGGAAAAAGAGAACGAGTAGCCGAAAACGCTCGACCGACCGGCCGCAGTCGGGGGACCCATCGTGGCAAACGTGCTGGTCAGCGCCTGCCTGCTCGGTCTGCCCACCCGGTACGACGGGGCTGCGAAGCCCGACCGGGAGCTACTCGAACAGCTCCGCACCGAGGGCCACACGCCCATCCCCGTCTGCCCCGAACAGCTCGGCGGCCTGCCCACCCCCAGGCCGCCGGCCGAGATCGACCGCGACGACGGCCCGGCCGTGCTCGCCGGCCGGGCTCGGGTGGTCACCCTCGAGGACCGGGATATCACCGAAAGCTATCTGCGGGGAGCCGACGCCGCGCTGCGGATCGCTCGGCTGCTCGGCTGCCGCACCGCCTGGCTGAAGGAGAAAAGCCCGGCGTGCGGAGTACACCGGATCAAGCGGGGCGAGCGGACGGTCC
>PWKM01000274.1 GCA_003559755.1 Planctomycetota bacterium | reverse complement strand
GCCGACCTGTCCGGCGTACTGGGTGCGACTCTCGAGCGGGCATTGAAGGCCCTCATCGCCGAGGGCGAGGAGAAAGGATACCTCACCTACGTCGAGTTGAACGAGACCCTCCCAGAGGACACAGTCGAGGTCGATCAGATTGACGAGGTGCTGGTCGCTCTCGATCAGCGGGGCATCGAGATCGTTGATACGGAGGAGGCGAAACGGCGCGACGCCGAGCGGATCGAGGACGAGGACGATGAGGACGACGACGACTCATCGGACCGCGTCGACGACCCCGTTCGCATGTACCTCACCCAGATGGGCGAGATCCCGCTGCTCACCCGCGAGCAGGAGATCAGCTTGGCGATGCAGATCGAGGAGACCCGGAATGCGTTCCGGGAGACGGTACTCGAGTCCGACATCGCCGTCGAGATGGCCGTTGACATCCTGCGCGACGTGCATCTGGGGGATGTCCCGTTCGACAAGACGCTGAAGATCGGCAGCCCGGACATCGAGTTCGAGAAGGAAGAGATCATCGACCGGATTCCGGAGAACATGAACACCCTGGTCAAGATGCTGGAGCGCAACCGGGAGGACTTCGCAATCGTCCACGAGCGCCGGGGCAGCAAGGCCGGGCAGGAGGCGGCACGCCGCCGGCTCGCCGAGAGCCGGTCGCGCGGCGTCCGGCTCATCGAGGAACTCAACCTGCGGACCGACAAGGTGGAGCCGGTGATGGCCCACCTGAGGCAGATAAACCGCCGGATGCAGTGGTGCCTGCGGTCACTCCGCGAGCTGGGGAAACGCAACAGCAACACCGCACGCATCCGCGAGGTCAAGGGCGAACTGGAGGCCCTGGTCCTCGAAGCCCGGGAGGAGCCGGACGAGTTCAAGGACCGCATCGAGAAGATCGACCGCCGACACCGGGCCTACGAGCAGGCCAAGCGCAAGCTCTCCGGCGGCAACCTCCGGCTGGTGGTCAGCATCGCCAAGAAATACCGCAACCGCGGCCTCAGCTTCCTCGACCTGATCCAGGAGGGCAACACCGGGCTGATGAAGGCCGTCGAAAAATACGAGTACCGGCGCGGCTACAAGTTCAGCACCTACGCCACCTGGTGGATTCGCCAGGCGATCACCCGCAGCATCGCCGACCAGGCCCGGACCATCCGCATACCGGTCCACATGATCGAGACAATGAGCCGGCTCCGCAACGTGCAGCGGCAGCTCCTCCAGATGTACGGCCGGGCGCCGAGCATCGACGAGGTGGCCGATGAGGCGGGCATCCCGGTGGAAGAGGCGAAGCGCGTACTCAAGATCTCGCGCCCGCCCATCTCCCTCGATCGGCCCATCGGCGAGAGCGAAGACAGCTATTTCGGCGACTTCATCGAGGACGAGGCCGCCGAATCGCCCGTCTCGGCCGCCGCACACGAGATGCTCAAGGAGAAGATCGAGCAGGTGCTCAACACGCTCACCCATCGGGAGCGAGAAATCATGAAACTTCGCTATGGAATCGGCGGCGGATATACATATACTCTCGAAGAGGTCGGCAAGCGGTTCAAAGTGACCCGCGAGCGGGTCCGGCAGATCGAGGCCAAAGCGCTTCGGAAGCTCCAGCACCCGATCCGCAGCCGTCGGTTGGAGGGATTCATCGAAGGAACATAACCACCCCCCTCGGTAACAGGAGACCTTAATGTCGGACGACCTTCAGGCGCTGAAACGCGTGGCCGCACTTGACGCTCGCATTTTCGACCTCGAAGAGCAGGCAGAGCAAATCCCCAGACAGATCAAGCAGGAAGAGCAGGCCGTCGAGGACGCTCGGGAGCGGCTGGAGCAGAAAAAACTGGAACTGCTGGACTTCCAGGCCAAAACCGAAACCAAAGAACGCGAACTGCGCGACGCCGAAGAGAAGGTGACCAAACTCCGGCAACAGGTCAACCAGGCGAGCTCGAACAAAGAATTCCAGAGCTTGCAGCGCGAAATCCTCGCCAAGGAGGCGGAGAACACCCGCCTCGAAGACGAAGTCATCAGCCAGATGCAGACCCTCGACCGCGAGAAGGAAGAGCGCGACCGGCTGGCCGCACAGGTCGAACAGGCCGAAAGCGAAGTAGCCGAGAAGCGCAAGGAGCTCGAAAAGGAGCTGAAGAAGGCACAGGCCGAGGTCGCCGAACTCCACAAGAAACGCGACGAGGCGGCAAAACCCGTCGCCAGGGATATACTCGCAAAATATGAGCGGCTGATCGGGCGGCGCGGCCAGACCGCGATGGTCCCCGCTGTCCTGGGCGCCTGCCAGGGATGCTTCATGAAGCTGCGACCGGAGACCATGGCCCAGCTCCGCAGAGGGTCCGACCTGGTCACCTGCCATTCCTGCGGCCGAATCCTATACCTCGATACGAACGCCTAGCCCCGACCACGGAGAGCCCATGACCCGAATCACCACCGACACCGTCGAACAGGTCGCAGACCTGTCAAAGCTCATCCTGTCCGACGAGGAACTCGCCGGCTTCCAGGAACAGCTCGACAAGATCATCGGCTACTTCGAGGTGCTCAACTCGCTCGACACCACCGGCGTCGAGCCGCTCGCACATCCGCTCGACCTGCGGAACGTCTTCCGCCAGGATACCGTCGAGGACTCCGCCCCTCGGGAAGATGCCCTGGCAAATGCACCCGACAAGACGGACGAGGCGTATAAAGTGCCCGTGGTCATCGAGTCCTCATAGAACCGCCATGGCCCACACGAACGAAACCGACTACCAACAGCTTGCGGGGCGATATGCCTGAACTGATCGAACTCAGCGCCGGTGACCTGCACCGGAAACTCATGGCCGGCGACGTGACCGCTCGACAGATCGTCGAGCGCTACCTCGACCGGATCGAACAGATCGACGGGCGGGTCGGAGCGTTCAACACGGTGACGGCCGAGGCCGCGCTCGACAAGGCCGCCGACATCGACGACCGGCTCGACAAGGGCGAGGCCGTCGGCCCGCTGGCCGGCGTCCCCATCGCCCTCAAAGACAACCTGTGCACACGGGGCGTGCCCACCACCTGCTCGTCCAGGATTCTCGAACATTTCGTCCCGCCCTACGACGCGACCGTCGTCGAGCGGCTCCAGCGGGCCGACGCCGTGCTCATCGGCAAGACGAACCTCGACGAGTTCGCCATGGGCTCGACGACGGAGGCCTCGGCGTTCGCCACGACAGCCAACCCGTGGGACCTGTCGCGGGTACCCGGCGGCTCCAGCGGAGGGTCGGCGGCCGCCGTGGCCGCGGGCCTGGCCCCCCTCGCCCTGGGCTCGGATACCGGCGGGTCCATCCGCCAGCCGGCGGCGTTCTGCGGCGTGACCGGCCTGAAACCGACCTACGGGCGAGTATCGCGGTACGGCCTCATCGCCTACGCCTCCTCACTCGATCAGATCGGCACGTTCTCGAGAGACCCGCGCGACGCGGCGCTCCTGCTCGAGGTGATCGCCGGGCACGACCCCCGCGATTCGACCTCGGCCCAGGAGCCGGTGCCCGACTACTCCGCCGAACTGGAGAAAGACGTTGCCGGGGTGAAGGTCGGGCTGCCCCGCGAGTACCTGGCCGAGGGCATCGCGCCCGACGTCGAGGCCGCGGTCCGGGCGGCGGCCGACACCTGCCGGGGCCTCGGGGCCGAGGTGATCGACATCTCGCTCCCCCACACAGAATACGCGGTGGCCACCTACTACATCATCGGGACGGCCGAGGCGAGCAGCAATCTCGCTCGGTTCGACGGCATCCACTACGGCCGGCGGGCCGCCGGGAAGATGGACGTCGACGAGCTGTACTCCCGCTCGCGGTCCGAGGGGCTGGGCGACGAGGTCAAGCGCCGCATTATGCTCGGCACGTTCGCTCTCAGCGCCGGCTATTACGACGCCTACTACCTCAAGGCGCTCAAGGTCCGCCGCCTGATCAAGAAGGACTTCGACGACGCCCTGGCGGGGGTCGATTGCATCCTCGCACCGGTCGCCCCCACCGTCGCCTACAAACAGGGCGAGATGATCGACGACCCGCTGGCCCTGTACCTGGCCGACATCTACACCAGTGCCACCAACCTGGCGGGCCTCCCGGCGATCGCATTCAACGCGGGGACCGGCGAGGGAGGGCTCCCGGTCGGCGTCCAACTCATGGGCCGGCCGTTCGAGGAATCGGGCCTCCTCCGACTCGCACACGCCTTCCGAGAAGCCACCGACCACCATCTGGCAAGGCCGAACCTGACCGAAGACTGAGGACTCGAATGCAGTACGAAACGGTGATCGGGCTGGAGACACACGCCCAGTTCCATACGCGCAGCAAGATGTTCTGCGGCTGCAAGACCGACTTCGGCGCCCCGCCGAACACCCAGACCTGCCCCGTCTGCCAGGGGCTGCCCGGCACCCTGCCGGTGGTCAACCGCACCGCCGTCGAACTCGGCCTCCGGGCGGCGCTCGCACTCCGATGCCACATCGCCCCGGTCACCCAGTTCGACCGCAAAAACTACTTCTACCCCGACCTGCCCAAGAACTACCAGGTCTCGCAGAACTACCACAACCTGGGCGTCGACGGCCGGCTCGAGATCGAGGTGGACGGCCAGACCCGCAAGGTCGGCATCTGGAACGTACACCTCGAGGAGGACGCCGGCAAGCTCGAACACCCCGAGGACACCGGGGCGAACTACACCGCCATCGACCTCAACCGGGCGGGAACGCCGCTCCTCGAAATCGTGTCTGCTCCCGACATGCGGTCGGCCGACGAGGCGAACGCCTATATGAACGAGCTCGCCGCGATCCTCCGCCACCTCGGCATCTCCGACTGCAAGATGCAGGAGGGCTCGCTCCGCTTCGAGGCGGGCATCAGCGTCCGGGCCGTGGGCGGCGAAGAGTTCGGCAACCGCGTCGAGGTCAAGAACCTCAACTCGATGAGCGCCGTGGTCAAGGCCATCGAGCACGAGCGCCATCGCCAGGTCGCCGTGCTCGAATCCGGCGGGACCGTCCCCTCCCAGACGATGCTCTGGGACGTACAGCGGGAAGTCACCGAGCCGATGCGGAGCAAGGAGGAGGCGAAGGACTACCGCTACTTCCCCGAGCCGGACCTCGTGCCCATCGAGATCAGCCCCGAATGGCTGGACCAGGTCCGCGAACAGATGAGCGAACTGCCCGCCGTACGACGCAAGCGGTTCATCGCCGAGCTCGACCTGCCGCCCTACGACGCGGGCGTCATCGTCGAGCAGAAACCCATCGCCGACTACTTCGAGCAGACCGTCGAGCAGGGCGTCGAGCCCAAGACCGCCGCCAACTGGATGATGGGCGAGGTGATGCGAGTGCTCAACGAGCGGCAGTGCGAGATCGACGACCTGCCCGTCTCGCCCCCGATGCTCGCCGAACTGATCGGGCTGGTCACCGATGACAGGATCAGCAACAGCGTGGGCAAGACCGTGTTCAGCGAGATGTGCAGCTCCGGGAAGAAGGCGGGCGAGATCGTCGAGGAAAAGGGGCTGGCACAGATCAGCGACAGCGGCGAACTCGAAGCCGTCGTCAAACAGGTCCTCGCCGACCACCCCGACGCGGTCGCTGACCTCGAATCCGGAAAACAGCAGGCGAAGGGCTTCCTCATCGGCCAGATCATGCGGGCCACCCGGGGCAAGGCCAACCCCAAGCTGGCCGGCGAGCTCATCGACCGGCTCACCGGCGACTGACCGCTGACCCGCCTCGAGCGGTTCCCCCCCCCAGTTCAATCCTGCGCCCGGCGGGCTTGACTGTCCCGGGCGCCCGGTTATAATCCCCCAGTTCGACCTGTGGAGGCGGTTTTCGTATGCCGAGCTATCGCGAAGAATTCACCAAGGGCATCTTCAAGAACAACGGCATCTTCGTGCTGATGCTGGGGCTGTGCCCGGCCCTCGCGGTGACCACCAGCGTGACCAACGCGTTCGCGATGGGGATGGCGGCGAGCGTCGTGCTCATCTGCTCGAACGTCATCGTCTCGGCCCTCCGCGGGGTCATCCCCAAGGCCGTGCGCATCCCCTGCTTCATCGTGGTGATCGCAACGTTCGTCACCATGGTGGACATGGTGATGAAGGGCTTCTTCTACGAGCAGAGCCGGGCCCTGGCGATCTTCATCCCGCTCATCGTGGTGAACTGCATCATCCTCGGCCGGGCCGAGGCGTTCGGATATAAGAACACCGTTTTCCGGTCGTTCCTCGACGGGGCGGGGACGGGCCTGGGCTTTGCCCTGGCGCTGATCCTCATCGGCGGCATCCGCGAGGTGCTCGGGGCGGGGACGCTGCTCGGCTATCCCATCTGGCTCGATGCCTACGGCCGGACCGTGTTTCAGCCGATGACCGGGCTGGTGCTCGCTCCCGGCGCGTTCATCGTGGTCGGCCTGCTGATGGCCGGGTTCCGGGCGATCGGACGGCATCGACGACACCCTCAAATGGACCAGGTGACCTGGGAATGAACCTGCAGCTCATCCTCCAAATCGCGATCCTGAACCTGTTCGTCCAGAACTTTGTGGTCCAGCGGTTCCTCGGCCTGTGCCCGTTCATCGGACAGTCCGACGACAAGCACAAGGCCATCGGGATGGGCATCGCGGTCACGTTCGTGATGACCATGGCCTCGTTTGTCACCTACCTGCTCTACGCCTATTTTCTCGTGCCCGGCTCGTGGTTCCTGCGGACCGTGTTCGGACCGGGTGCCGGGATCACCGAGGTCGGGCTGCTCGACGTGCTGGTGACCGTGTCGTATATCCTGGTCATCGCGTCGCTGGTCCAGTTCGTCGAGATGTTCCTCCGACGGTTTGTCCCCACGCTGTACCGGGCGATGGGCATCTACTTGGCCCTGATCACCACCAACTGTGCGGTGATGGGCGTGGCCCTGTTGAACACGACCGACGCCCCGCAGGACCTCGGGCTGACCGGAGCCGTGCTCCAGGGCGTCTTCGCCGGGCTCGGCTTCACCCTTGTGATGCTCCTGATGGCGGGCATCCGCGAGCGGCTCGAATACCTCAACGTCCCGCCCTGCTTCAAAGGCGCCCCCATCGCCTTCCTGTGCACCGGCCTGATGGCCCTGGCGTTCCTCGGCTTCGCCGGGATGGCGGGCCTGGGATAAACGGGCGAGGCGGCACGGCACACGGGAGCAGGGATGCTCGCGAATGAGGAAAAGAAATAAGGCCGGACATTGACTGACTGCACCGTTCTCTCGATAGAGGTGGTTTTCTTTGAGTAGCTTCATCATCGGATCGCTGATCATTATGGCCGTGCTGGCAATGCTGCTCGGCATCGTGCTGGCCCTCGCATCGAAGGTCTTCCACGTGGACGTCGACCCCCGGATCGAGCAGGTGGATGAACTGCTGCCCGGGGCGAACTGCGGCGGCTGCGGGCTGGCCGGCTGCGCCGCGGCGGCAGAGAAGATCGTGGCGGGAGACGCGACTCCGTCCATCTGCCCGGTCTGCGGGGACGACGCTCGGGCAGAAATCTACGAGCTTCTCGGGATGAGTTCGGAAGAGACCGAGCCGCACATCGCCCGCATGCTGTGCGGCGGCGGGACCGGCTGCAAGGACAAGGAAGAATACCACGGGGTGGAAGACTGCCGGGCCGCCGTCCTCATCCAGGAGGGGCCGAAGGCCTGTCACTTCGCCTGCGTCGGGCTCGGCTCCTGCGTCGAGGCCTGCCCGTTCGAGGCGATCTTCATCGGCGACGACGGCCTGCCCCACGTCATCGAGGAGCGGTGCACCGCCTGCGGCGCCTGCGAGCGGGTCTGCCCGCGCGGCGTCATCGCGGTCATGCCCGCCAAACGGACCGTGTGGGTCAAATGCCAGTCACACGACAAGGGCAAGGTGGTCAACAAGATATGCGAGACCGGATGCATCGCCTGCCGTCGGTGCGAGAAGGAATGCCCGGTCGACGCCATCCACGTCATCGACAACCTTGCGGTCATCGACTACGAGAAGTGCATCCTCTGCGGCAAGTGCGCCAAGGTCTGCCCCAAGAACACCATCGTCGATCTCCGCGCCCGCCGCCGAGCCGAAAAGAAGGCGAAGGAAGCCGAGGCCGCCGGAAAGCCCGCCTGACACGGCTGACCCCTTCACATCCTGGCCAGGGTCGAAGGAACACCGATGCCGGAGCTGCCCGAGGTCGCACAATTCAAGCGATATCTCGATGCGACATCGCTGCACCAGCAGATCGAGCGAACGTCGGTGACCGATGATCGCATCCTCGAGGATATCCGCCCCCAGCAGCTCGGCCGGCGGCTCAAGGGCCGGCGGCTGGAACGCTCGGTCCGACACGGGAAGCTCCTGCTCGCCGAGTTGAACGATGCAGGCGGCTGGCTGGTCATGCACTTCGGGATGACCGGCGACCTGCGGTATTCCAAGACCGACGCCGAACCGCCCCCCTACACGAAGGTGCTGTTTTGTTTCGCGAACGGCGGGCGCCTCGCCTACATCAGCCGACGCCTGCTCGGATTCGTGGGATTCGCGTCGGACCCCGACGAGTTCCTTGCCGGGAAGAAGGTGGGGCCGGATGCCCTGGCCGACGACCTCACACTCGATGTGTTCCGGGACCGGCTGGCCGGACGGAAAGGGAAGCTCAAGCCGCTGCTGATGAACCAGTCGGTCGTCGCGGGCGTGGGCAACATCTACGCCGACGAAATGCTCTACCAGGCCCGGCTGCATCCCGAGACTCGTGCCGACCGGCTCGGCGACGAGGCCGTGGAGCGGCTGTACCGGGCGATGCGGCAATCCCTCGCGACCGCCGTCGAGGCAGACGCCGATTGGGGCCGGTTGCCGGACGAATTCTTCCTGCCGCATCGAGATGGTGACCGCCGCTGCCCGAACTGCCGGCGCGAGCTGGACCGGACAAAGGTAGCGGGCCGAACCACCCTGTTCTGTTCCCGCTGCCAGAAGCGGCCGCGATAGCTCCCCGGCCACCGGTCAGGTGGCGCAGTCCCGACAGCACCCGTCCTCCTCCTCGCCCAGTTCGACGCATTCGGCGCAGTCCCCCTCTCCGCCCACGTCCATCCCGGGCACCGACAGCGTCTGCTCGGCCTTGCAGCCGTAGCGATACACGGTGATGCCCTTGCAGCCGAGCTGGTGTGCCCGGAGGTAGATATCCCTGACATCGTCCCGGCTCGCCTCACGGGGGAGGTTCACCGTCTTCGACACGGCGTTGTCGGTGTGCTTCTGGAACGCCGCCTGCATCCTGACGTGCCAGTCGGGCGCGATGTCGAGGGCGCACGCGAACAGGTCCTTGACGTCGTCGGGGATGGCGTCGATGGAGCGGAGGGTGCCCCGCCTGGCGACCTCGTCCATCAGCTCGTCGCTGTAGAACCCGCGGCGTTTCGCCTCCGCGACGAACAGCGGGTGCCCCTCCCGGAGCGGGCGGCCGTCGAGCACACGGCGGAGGTATGACAGGGCGAAGACGGGCTCGATCCCGCTTGAGACCCCGGCGATGATCGAGATCGTGCCGGTCGGGGCGACGGTGGTGACGGTCGCGTTCCGCAGCGCCGGCAGGCCCTCGCGGTCCCACCGGCTGCCCGCGAAGTTGTCGAACGGGCCGCGCGTCCGGGCCAGTTCGGCGGACGCCGCCCGGCCTTGTTCGGTGATGAACCGCATGAGCCGTCCGCCGAGTTCGACCGCCCGGTCGGATGCGTAGGGGACGCCGAGCTTGATGAGCAGGTCGGCGAAGCCCATCACGCCCAGCCCGATCTTCCGGTTGCTGCAGGTCACCGCCCGGACCTCTTCGATGGGATAGTTCTGGACCTCCTTGACGTTGTCGAGAAATCGCACGCCGAGCCGCGCCAGGTCGGCGAGCTTGTCCCAGTCGATCCCGTCGTCGCGCGCGACGTGGAGCAGGTTGATCGAGCCGAGCACGCAGGATTCGTAGGGCAGGAGCGGCTGCTCACCGCAGGGGTTTGTGCTTTCCATCTCGCCGAGTTCGGGGAGCGGGTTCTTCCGGTTGATCTCGTCGAGGAACAGCAGCCCGGGATCACCGCACTGCCAGGCGGCGTCCACGATCTGATCGAGGATGTCGTTGGCGTCCGCCCGGCCGACCTCGGCCCCCGTTCGCGGGTTGACCAGCGGGTAGGATTCGCCCTCGGCCAGTGCGGCGAGATAGCGGTCGGTGACGGCGACGGAGAGGTTGAAGTTGCGGAGCGTGTCGGTATCGGTCTTGGCCCGGATAAAATCGCGAATGTCGGGATGATCGACGCGCAGCACGCCCATGTTGGCGCCCCGGCGGCGGCCGCCCTGTTTGATGACCTCGGTCGCGACGTCGAAGACGCGGATGAACGATACCGGCCCGGAGGCGATGCCGCCGGTCGAGCGGACGATGTCCCGGCTCGGACGCAGGCGGGAGAAGCTGAACCCGGTCCCGCCGCCGGACTGGTGGACGAGGGCCATCTGCTTGACCGCGTCGAAGATGCCGACGACCGAGTCGGGCACCGGGATGACGAAGCAGGCGGACATCTGCCCGAGTTCGGTGCCTGCGTTCATCAGCGTCGGCGAGTTGGGCAAGAAGTCGAGCCGCGACATCGCCTCGTAGAACCGGTCGGCGACCTCCCCCGGCGAGCCGCCGAACCGCTCCTCGGCCCGGGCGACAGCGGCGGCCACCCGTCGGAACATCTGCTCCGGGGTCTCGACCACCTCGCCCCGGCTGTCCTTCATCAGGTAGCGATGGCGGAGCACGGTGCGGGCGTTCGGTGTCAGGGGAATCTGTCCTGCGGGCATAGCACATCCTCGCTCGTCCGTTCGATGCGATTATATCGCAGCGAACGTCAGATGAAAGACATCGGTTGGCGGGCGT
>PWKM01000094.1 GCA_003559755.1 Planctomycetota bacterium | reverse complement strand
GCAGGTCCTGCGTACCGAAAAGCATCACGCCCGCCGGCACGTCGTCCGCTTCCTCACCGTAGATCAGGAGCGGCTCTGAGCCGTTTTCAAACTCAAAGTCACCTTCAAATTCAAAGTCATCTTCGTCGAAAGCATATTCCTCCGGCATCGTGTACCGGCCATTGCCCAGGTTCTTCAACTCCACGTCCGCCTCCAAATCGCCGGAGGCCTCGCCCAGTTGGACCAGTTCGGCGGGGGTGATCTGGCCCCTCACGACGCCGACCGCGCCGACGGGTATGAACCCCGAGGCCGGGACCAGATAGATATCAATCGAGCTGACCCGACCGCCCAGCTTCTCGATCAGGTCGACCGGGATGTCGTCGAGTTCGACCTCCTGTTTCTTCATCTCGGCGATAATCGGGTTCATCAGCCGGTCCGGGCTGATGTGAATGATGCCGAACGCATTGGGCGGAGCGAACTCCAGGGCGGCGGCTGGATCAGTGGGCGCGGCGGCCTCGCCACATCCCGAACTGAGCAGCCCGACCGTCAGGGCTGCAATTGCGAATACGGCCGCGACCGACATACGGACACCCATCTGCTCTCTCTTCGACATCTCTCTGTCCTCCAAAGGAATACGGGAAAATGACCCAGTGGACGTAAAGAATACTTCCGCACCCCATGATTGTCAAGGTTTTTTCCGCAAAAGATACGGGCAATTCAAGTCTGCAATTGCAGGCACGATACATCACTTCCGGTCGTTGAGTGCGTCCTGTCGCACAACGTCGAGGGCCGTCCATACAAATTCGGACCGGACGAATCCCGCACCCCGCGATGCCTCCGCGCGGACGCCTTCGTCCGACCAGGGAGATGGACCTGGAGGCGGTTGGACCGCGAATCGGAACGCAGGCGAGATAGTATCTGTTATACTGGGAGCCATGAAGACAACGGAGCATGGCAAGAGCGAGTTGGCCGGCTCACTCCTCGCCTGGTACGACAAGCATAAACGCGATCTGCCCTGGCGGCGGCGGAAGACGCCGTACCGCGTCTGGCTGGCGGAGACGATGCTGCAACAGACGCGGGTCGAGACGGTCGTCCCCTACTACCGGCGGTTCCTGCGGCGGTTCCCGTCGATGGCCGCGCTCGCCCGGGCGTCGCTCGACGACGTGCTCGAGCTGTGGGCCGGGCTGGGCTATTACTCGCGGGCGCGGAACCTGCACGCGGCCGCCCGGGAGATTGTGAACCGTTGGCGCGGGCGGGTCCCGAAGGACCGCCGGGCGTTCCTCGATCTGCCCGGCGTCGGGCCGTACACGGCGGGCGCCGTGCTGAGCATCGCATATGACCTGCCGGAGCCGATCGTCGATGGGAACGTGACGCGGGTGCTCTGCCGGGTGTACGCGATCGAGGGCGACGCGAAGTCGGCAGCGGTCCGGAAACGCCTGTGGTCGCTGGCCGGTGAACTGGTGCAGAACGACCGGCCGGGCGATTTCAACCAGGCGCTGATGGAGCTCGGCTCGCTGGTCTGCGTGCCCCAGGACCCCGCCTGCGGCCTGTGCCCGATCGCCGACCGATGCGAGGCGAGGGCGAGCGGGCGGCAGGGCGAACTGCCGCGGCTGCCGAAACGGAAAGCGGTCCCGCACTACGACGTGCCGGTCGGGATCATCTGGCGCGACGGGACACTGCTCATCACGAAACGGCCGACCGACGTGATGCTCGGCGGGCTGTGGGAGTTCCCCGGCGGGAAGCAGGAGCCGGGCGAGTCGATGGAGGGGGCACTGCGGCGCGAGATCGAGGAGGAGACCGGGCTGGCGGTCGATGTGGGCGACCGCATCGTCTCGGTCAACCACGCCTACTCGCACTTCCGATTGACGCTGCACGCCTTCCATTGCCGGAACCCGAGCGGGCGGCTGGTGCTGACGAAGTGCGATGCCTACCGGTGGGTGAAGCCGGCCGAACTGGACGACTATGCGTTCCCCAGCGGCAGCCGGGCGATTATCGACGCGCTGACGGCCGAGCAGCCGTGAGAACGGCCGGGCCGACAACAGAACGATGCGGGGAACCTTCCTGGAAGAAGGTCCCCCACACCCCCTCCAAGAACTTTTATGGAAATCCCGTTTCCCTTCGCGAAACGGAATTTCCCACAGGCCCAGAGTCCGAAACGATATGGCATCTCCCGCGCCGCCGCGATAACAGTCAATGAGAAATGTCGTTTCGGGTGTCCCGAAACGGCATTTCGCGAGACGTCTTTGGAAGGGGGCGCGGGGGAGAACCTTTCTCCAGAAAGGTGTCCCCCGCCTGTCGTACTTGAGCCGGGCCGACAACGGAACGATGCGGGGAACCTTCTTGGAAGAAGGTCCCCCACACCCCGCCAAGAACTTTTATGGAAATCCCGTTTCTCTCCGCGAAACGGAATTTCCCACAGGCCCAGCGTCCGAAGCGTTATGGCATCTCCCGCGCCGCCGCGATAACAGTCGATGAGAAATGTCGTTTCGGGTGTCCCGAAACGGCATTTCGCGAGACGTCTTTGGATGGGGGCGCGGGGGAGAACCTTTCTACAGAAAGGTGTCCCCCGCCTGTCGTACTTGAGCCGGGCCGACAACGGAACGATGCGGGGAACCTTCTTGGAAGAAGGTCCCCCACACCCCCTCCAAGAACTTTTATGGAAATCCCGTTTCCCTTCGCGAAACGGAATTTCCCACAGGCCCAGAGTCCG
>PWKM01000124.1 GCA_003559755.1 Planctomycetota bacterium | reverse complement strand
GGTGCCGTACCTGAAGCAGATCCTCGGCTTCGTCGGCATCACGGACGTGAAGGTCGTGGCCGTCGAGCCGACGCTCGAAGGCGGCCGCGAGGTCGCTCTGCAGAAGCTCGAAGCCGCGACCGAAGAGCTGCGCGGTCTGGCGGCCACGTTCTGAAGACCGCCGCGCGTACAACCGCCGATCGTCGACCTCGGCAGTGAACCCGCGTTCCTCTCGGCGGGCGAGATTCTGAGTCTCCGGCGAACCGCAACCGCTCCGCACCGGGCAACGCGCCTGAGCTTCAGGCATCCGGCCGCGGGTTACCGCACGGTCAGCAGCACCGGCTCGGCCACGTCGCGCACGGCCGGCTCGTAGTACTGATAGACGACGGCCTGTGGCGTCTGGGCCCGAACGGGGAACTTCGCGCGGAGCGCGTACTCGAACTGGACCGGTTCCTGCGGCGGTAGCGTCCGGAAGTAGAGGATGACCTGTCGCCCGGTCAGTTCGTACCGCTTGATGACGCCCTCTTCGACGAGCTTGGCGAAGCTTTCGGACACGACGTCGAACCCCGGCGGGACACCGAGGTCGACGATGGTCATGTTCGCGGGCTCCGACCTGTGATACTCGACCGTCACGGTCGCGACCAGCAGGTCGTTCGTCTGCAGCTCGGTCGTGCTGTATGCCACGTCGATGGAGAGCCCCTTCTCGGCGGGCGGGCGTTCTTCGCCGCTCCACGGGACGTAATGGGTGGCGACGATCTGATAGGAGAGCGAGCTGTCGCCGACGGTCTCGAGGGCGACGCGGTTGGCCCCTTTCTTGACCATCGGGCGCAAGCTGACGAGGTGGAAGACTTCGCGGTTGTCCCGGGTGATGGTCAGTTCGCGTGCGAGCTGATCGTTTGCGGTGATGGCGACGTGGACATCGTCGTCGTCGTCGGCCGGGGCGCCGGGCTCCGTTCCGGCGAGTAATGCTCGCATCGCATAGACGGTCGCCTGGGTGGTGTGCCAGATCCCGTGCGGGTCCTTCTGCTCGATGAGCCAGGCGAGCGCCTGGTGTGCGGACGCGACGGCATGTTCGGCCCGGAGCAAGGCGTAGGCGACGAGCGCCGTGGTTTCGACGTGTACCGCCCGGCCGGCTCCGTACATCAGGGTCGATCCTTCGGGGCCCTCCCACCAGGCGGTCCTGTCGGCTGTCTTCTTGCGCCCTTCGAGCTCCGCGAGAATCTGCCGGGCACCGGGGTGCTTTCCGGCGATCATCGCGTTGGCGCAGAGCGCCAGGGTGTATGTGTCGGCGGCCTGGATGTCGAGCCGGCTGTTGAGGACATCGAGCGCCCGGGTGACGGCGTCGCTCGATTCTCCCGCCTCGGCGAGCGCCCAGGCGACGAAGGCCGTGATCCGCAGGTCGCCGGTCAGGTTGCGGCGAGTCCGGCCGTTTCCGGCCTGCCAGGTCCCGTCTCTCTGTTGCTGCCCGACGAGCCACTCGCGTGTCCGGTCGATGAGCGCCGGTTCGACCTCATGCACGCGGGCCATGTCGGTGAACTGCATCAGCCCGTAGGCGCTCAGGGTCACGTTTGCGGGCGGCCTGCCGAACCAATCGAACCCGCCGCCCTGTACCTCGAAGGTCAACAGCCGCTGGTACCCCAGGGCGACGAACCGCCGCGCCTTCATCTCGACCTCCGGCTTGATCTGGTTCGTTCGGCCCAGGTAATCGAGTGCGAGGATGTTCGGATAGGTCACCGACGTCGTCTGCTCGAAGCAGCCGAACGGCATCCGGAAGATGCCGTCGATCCCCTCGATGACCTGGCTGAACGCGCCGGGATAGATTTTGGCGACGAGGTCGAGCGAGCCGTCAATCGCGTGTTCGGGGATGACGAGCTCCAGGGTGCGGCCCTCGTCGAGGAAGCCGTTGACCGTCTGGTCAATCCGGCGGCCGTCGGGGCGGACTCGGACACTGCGCTCGACGGCATCGGCGAGGGTTTCGCCCTGGGCCCGGACCAGGAAGGCGTGGGTGCCGGGCCGGGAGGCGGCGAGCGGGAAGGAGACGCTCGTGACCTGTCGCGGGCCGATTTCGATTGTCCGCTCCGACTCGCCGTCGAGTTGGAACCACGGGCGTTCCTCGACGACGAGTCGCACCGTCTGAGGCCGGTCAAGATAGTTGTACACGGCGATCGGGACGCTGACGTGGTCGTTCTGAGTCAGCTCGACGGGGAAATCGATATCGACGAAGAAATCCTGGAACACGCGAATCCCGGCGGCCGCCGAGCCGAGTTCACCCCGCGCCGAGACGGCGCTCATCGCGACCCGCCAGGTCGTGATGGAGTCGGCCAGCGGGACCGTCATCTCCGCCCGGCCGCTCTCATCGGTGATCAGCTCCGGCTGCCAGAACAACGTCTCGGGGAAATGGCGGCGGACCCGGGCCGGGCCGGGGTCGGCCGGGCGTGCCTCGTCCGCTGCGAGTGCCTCTTCCGCCAAACGTGCGCGCATCATGCTCCGCTCGCGGGTCGCCAGAGATTCATCCCTCACCCGCCCCAGCGCCGGCAAGCACATCCCGGCAATCAGAATCGCCGGAACAATAGCAAGCATCGAGCGAGTCAACGCGATCCCGAGCCAGCGGACGGGCGTAATCCGTTGCTGCAGCGCCGCTCCACAGATCGCGAGCGCCGGATAGAGAAACGCAACCGCTGCGGCAAACAGAGCCGTGATCACGAGATGAATGGTACC
>PWKM01000229.1 GCA_003559755.1 Planctomycetota bacterium | reverse complement strand
CGTTTCTGAATCGCAGTGCTCCCCCCAGCACCGCCGCCACATATGGAGCGGCCCCCGCGCCCCTCCTCTTGCCTGACTCACTTCCGAGAGAACCTGCGTAATCGTTGTTCCGTGACAGGCCAGTGTCTGGCTGCGTTTCGAGCCGAAGGCCCCGATCTCAAGTGACCGGCCCCCTTCGGACGCCCGATCCCCAGCCGACCGCCGGCCGGTCGTGGAGTGCAGTCGCATTTCTTCTCCTGTGAGCACGGCATATTCTCGACGCTGAGGTATGCCGGGAAGGAGTCAGTTGTGAGCCATAGAAGAGCCGGGGGTGCATTCACCCTCATCGAGCTCCTCGTGGTAATCGCCATCATCGGGGTGCTCGCGTCGCTGTTGATGCCGGCGTTGGGCACCGCCCGTCGTGCCGCCGTTCGGACGAATTGTCTGAGTAACATGCGGAATATGAGCATGGCCCATTACATGTATACGATGGCCTACAACGGCCATTTCGTTGATGTCGGGCTGGCTCACGGCGGGGCCCACGGCCAAGAAGAGGTCGCGTGGATCAACACTCTTCAGAGGTATTACGAGAACGAGCTGCTCGCCCGATCTCCGGCCGATGACAGCCCACACTGGACCACCCCGATCGCCGGTTCGACCAGTCAGTACCGGCGAGCCAGCTACGGGGTCAACGATTTTCTGACGGACTACGGCCCGCAGGGGTACAGTGCTCGCACCCTGAGCCAGGTGAGGTCGCCCGGCGAGACGGTCCTGTTCCTGATTATGGCGTACGAAGGACCATTCGCCGGCTCCGACCACGTACACGCCGCCGGCTGGGCGGCCATCAACACCCCCGAGGCGATAGCCCGGAGGGCTGCCGAGCAGTCGCAGATCAACGCACACGGCGGCCCGCCCGCATCGCCCGAGTCCGTCAGCAACTACGCATTTCTCGACGGCCGAGCCGCAACTCTCGAGTTCCGCGAGGTGTTTTACTCACTCGATAACAATAGATTTGTCGCGAGAAGACCATAACCGCCAACACAACAAGGAGTACAAGTATGAAGCGTTCGATTCTCATCAGATTTTTCATAGCGATCCTGCTCGTCGCCGGACCGCTGGCCGGAATGGCAGCAGCGCACGATCATGACCACAATGGCGACGGTCATCCGGACCTCGAGCTCGAGGTACACAACGGCCACCTCGAGCTCCACGGCCACCGCATTGCCCATCACCACGACTTCTACCAGTTCGTCGACGTGGGCGGCGGCAATTGGGTCACCCAACACGAGGGGACGACCTGGCCGGGGATCGGGGCCGACCACGACACGCTGCCTCCGAACAGCACAGTTGACCTCATCATCACCGGTGGGCTTATGTATTGGGATGGCGCGTCAGCGGCCGGTTTCGAGCCGGCATCCGGCGGCACCCACATGACCTTACGGGCCGACTCCTTCGCCGATCCATATTCCGTTTACGGCGACTCGACCGAGCAGGTGCTCGAGGATTTCATCTCGGTGGGCGGAGGCGGCGGAATCCACATGCATCCCATCTGGGAACTGTTCGGCAACAGCGACCCGGCGGACGGGGCATACTACATCGACCTCCGAGTCGAGGCCGAGGGCTTCGAGCCATCAAACGTGCAGGGGATTATGTTCCACAAGGGGATGTCGCACCACGACTACGACGCGGCCATCCAACTGATGCTGCACGAACATAACGACCACCACCATCACCCGCCGATACCGGAACCGACCGGCCTGGCGCTGCTCGGGCTGGGGCTGGCTCCGCTTCTGAAGAAGCGCCGGCGGTAGCCGAAACGACGGACAACGCAGGTTGCGGGGCGGTCGGATAACGGCCGCCCCGCTTCCCTTTCGCCTCAGGACAAAACGGGAGGGGGCTGCCGTTTGCCAATCGGGGCGTTTCCGCTTGCACGGGGCAGGGCGATGTGATAATGTATCGCCGTTATGGCGGAAACGAGGCAGCTTTTCGACGCGACCTGGATCGGGCGGGCGATCAACCGGATCGCCCATCAGATCGTCGAGCAGAACGAGGGCGCCGAGGGTCTGGTCGCCGTCGGGCTGCACACCCACGGCGTGTTCCTCGCCCGCCGCATCGCCGCCACAATCGAGGACGAGGAAGGCGTCGAGGTGCCCGTGGGCACGATGGACATCACCCTCTACCGGGACGACGTGGGCATCCGCAGCCGCGGCCCGCACCTCCCCCGGCGTGAGGGGACCGATATCCCGTTCGACATCTCCGACCGGACCGTCATCCTGGTGGACGACGTGCTCCACACGGGCCGGTCGATCCGCGCCGCGCTCGACCAGTTGATGGACCTGGGCCGGCCGCGGAAAATCCAGCTCGCGGGCCTGATCGACCGGGGCGGCCGCGAGCTCCCGATCCGGCCCGACTACGTCGGCCGCAAGGTGACCATCGGCGACGACGAGAACGTCCGCGTGATGCTCACCGAGAGCGACGAGAGCGACGTGGTGACGGTCGTGCCCAGGGAGCAGCCGGGCAAGCCGCAGGGCTGACCGGCCTTGGACGCACCCGGCGGACCGGGCGACGCACCCCGGCCCGGCCGACCAGCGAGAGGACCGATTTATGGCGCAACTGGGAGAACCGGCTTTGGAATGGACTCGGAAGCACCTGCTCGGCCTCGAGGACCTGTCGGCCGAGGAGCTCAACATCATCCTCGACACCGCCGAGTCGTTCCGCGAGGTCTCGACCCGCAAGCGGAAAAAGGTCCCCACGCTCACCGGCAAGGTCGTCGTCCTGATGTTCGTCGAGCCGAGCACTCGGACGGTCACCTCGTTCTCGCTCGCCGCCGGGCGGCTGAGCGCCGATACCGTCAGCTTCTCCAAGGGCGGCAGCAGCATCAGCAAGGGCGAGACGCTGGTCGATACCGCCCGGAACATCGAGGCGATGGGCTGCGACGTGATCGTCCTCCGCCACTCGGCCCCCGGGGCGCCCCACCTGCTCGCACGGAACCTCGAGTGCAGCGTGGTCAACGCCGGCGACGGCGCCCACGAGCACCCCACCCAGGGCCTGCTGGACATGTTTACCATCCGCGAGCGGAAGGGCCACATCGAGGGGCTGACCGTGGGCATCTGCGGCGACATCAAGTACAGCCGGGTCGCCCGGTCGAACATCTGGGGGCTGACCAAGCTCGGGGCTCGAGTCGTCGTCTGCGGGCCGGCGACCCTGATCCCCGACGGGATCGAAGAGATGGGCGTCGAGGTGTTCCACGACCTCGACGAGTTCATCCCCCAGTGCGACGTGATCAACATCCTCCGCATCCAGCTCGAGCGGCAGAAGAGCGGGCTGTTCCCGTCGATCCGCGAGTATGCGAGGGTGTTCGGGATCAACAGCGAGCGGCTGGAGCGGGCGAAAGACGGCCTGCTCATCATGCACCCGGGGCCGATGAACCGGGGGATCGAGATCACCCCGGCGGTGGCCGACGGCCCCCACTCGGTGGTCCTCGACCAAGTGACCAACGGCCTGGCCGTGCGGATGGCCGTGCTCTATCTGGTATGCGGAGCGAAGGGGTGAGATGGCAAAGACCACGCTGATCGAGAACGGCCGAGTGATCTGCCCGGGCCAGGGCATCGACAAGCGGCTCAACCTGCTGCTGGCGGGCGGGACGGTCGCCGAGCTGACCGAGGGCCGGCCCGAGGCCGACGAGACCATCGACGCGACCGGGCTGGTCGTCGCCCCCGGGCTGATCGACATGCACGTTCACCTGCGCGAGCCGGGGCTGGAGGGCGCCGAGACCATCGCCACCGGCTCGGCGGCGGCCGTCGCCGGCGGGTTCACCACCATCGCCTGCATGCCGAACACCGAGCCGGCCGTCGATAACGAGGCGGGCACCGAGTTCATCCTGCTCCAGGCCGAGCGGGCCGCACTTGCCCGCATCTACCCGGTCGGCGCGGTCACCAAGGGGCGGCTCGGCCGCGAGCTGGCCGAGATCGGCCAGGTCAGCCGGGCCGGGGCGGTCGCCTTCTCCGACGACGGCTCGCCCATCCACAACGCCGAGATCATGCGGCGGGGCCTGGAGTACGCCCGGATGTTCGACCGGGTCGTGATCGAGCACTGCGAGGACCCCGACCTGTCGGGCGACGGGGTGATGAACGAGGGCACGATGTCCACCATCCTCGGCCTGCCCGGCATCCCATCCGCGTCCGAGGAGGTCGCCATCGCCCGGAACATCATCCTCGCCCGGCTCACCGGCGCCCGGCTCCACGTGGCCCACGTCAGCACCGCCGGCGGCGTCGAACTGATCCGCCGGGGCAAGGCGGCCGGCGCACTCGTCACCGCCGAGGTCACCCCCCACCATCTCGCACTGACCGACGAATGCGTCCGGACATACGACCCGGTGTTCAAGATGAACCCGCCCCTGCGAACGGCGAGCGACGTGGCCGCGCTCCGGGACGGGCTGCGGGACGGGACCATCGACGTCATCGCCTCGGACCACGCCCCGCACCCGCCGGAGTCCAAGCAGGTCGAGTTCAGCCAGGCGCCGTTCGGCGTCATCGGCCTGGAGTCGATGCTCCCGGTCGCCATCACCGAGCTCATCGACGAGGTGCTCGACTGGCCCGGGCTCATCGCCACGCTCACGGTCGCCCCCGCCGCCGTGCTGGGGATCGACCGGGGGACGCTGCGGCCCGGCGCCGACGCCGACGTCACCCTCATCCGGCCCGACCAGCGATGGACGCTCGACGTGGACCGGTTCCGCTCACGCAGCCGAAACTGCCCGTTCCACGGACGGGAAGTGACCGGGCGAGCCGTCCGCACCATCGTGGGCGGGACGACCCGGTTCCGGGCGGACTGAACCGAGCGGACCACGCGCAAGACGGGCAACCGCGGGCAGAACAATGGTCATTGTTGACGGGCACAACCTCACCTTCGCCGACGACCGGGCCGCAGACCTGCTCGAGGCGGGCGACCCCGAACGCTCGCGCAACCGCGTGCTGGAAATCGTCACCCGGTACGCCGTTTCGACCGGTCAGCGGGCCCACGTGGTGTTCGACGGGACCGGCGGCGCCTACATCCCCCAGGCCCCGCGCGAAAGGGTCCGGTTCACCTTCGCCGGAGAGTACCGGACGGCCGACCAGGCCATCGTCAGGATGGTTCGAGACACCACCGGCCGCAGGGACCTGACCGTGGTGAGCAACGACCGCGAGCTCCGGGCGGACGCGAAACGGATGGGGGCGAACACCCTCCGCGTCGACGAGCTGCTCGAGCACGTCGCTCGGGTGCGGCAGGCGGAGCGAGAGCGGGACAATGCCCCCGAGCCGCGTGCCAAGAAGACCGGCGCGGCGGGCGCCGAGGTCGAGTACTGGCTGAGCGAGTTCCCCGAGGAGACCGTCGAGCAGATCGAGAAGGAAATCGACGCCGAGAATGACAAACGCAAGAAGTGACAAGAGCGACCTGCTCCACTGGCTCAGCCGGTGGCCGGCGACCGCGGCGATGGCCCTGTTCATCGCGGTGGTCAACCGCCTGCCCGCGCCCGCGCTGCCCCCGGGCCCCGCGATACCCCACATCGACAAGGTCGTCCACTTCGCCTTTTACTTTCCGCTGGGCGCCCTTTTCTTTCGATCATTGCGCCACAAAATCCCTGACAAATTGCTGCCGGCCATTATAATAGCGGGTAGCTTGGGGACCCTGTTCGCGGCTTTGGACGAATGGTCCCAGCGTTTTGTCGACCGGACGCCGGACGTGCTGGACTTCTACGCCAACGTCCTCGGTCTGGCGTGCGGCATGATCCTGGTGCTCACAATGGAACGATGGAGAGAACGACTCGATGGCAAACAATGAAATGGCCTATGTGCTCATCACCCCGTACTGTCTGCTCAAGAGCCGGACCGGCGGCATCATCGGGCGGGTCTGCTCGCTTTCCGGGCTGGACATCGTCGGGGCCCGGCTGTACGCGCCGAGCGACGAGTTCGTCGCCGAATACGGCGAACTGCTCTCACACCAGGACATCGAACCCGAGATGCGCCAGGGGCTGCTCGCCTACCTCGACGACTACTTCCGCCGGGACAACCCGCTGGGCATCACCAACCGCACGCTCCTGCTTCTGTTCGAGGGCGAGGACGCCCTGGGCCGCATTCGGTCCGCCGTCGGATCGCTCAGCGACCCACAGGCGCAGGGGAACACGGTGCGGGGGGCATACGGCGACTTCATCGGCTACAAGACCGGCGATATGAAACACTTCGAGCCGGCGGTGTTCATCGGACCCGACCCGGACGTGATCGATGACGAACTGCGGCTGTTCGCCCGGTATGCCCAGAGCGACGGCGGCGTCCTCGAACACGTGGTCCAGTTCGACGAGCCGGCCGAGACCTGCCTGGTCATCCTCAAGCCGGACAACTTCAAGCCGGGCAGCGCCCGGCCCGGCAACATCATCGACCTGTTCTCGCGGACCGGGCTGTGCATCGTCGCATCGCGCGTGCTGCGGATGAGCGTGGCACAGGCCAAACAGTTCTACGGCCCGCTCGAAGCCATATTCCGCGACCGGCTGAAGGGGGGCGTCGCCGAGCGGGTGGAACAGGTCCTTCGGCATGCCTTCGAATTCCCCATCCCGCCCGAGACGGTGGACACCATCGCCGACGAGCTGAAAGGGCTGAACGCACGCCACGAGTTCTATCGCATCGTCAAATACATGTCCGGGCGCGACCCGTACAACGTCGAGCCCGGCCAGGAGAGCAAGCCCGGCCGCGAGAAATGCCTCGGCCTGCTCTACCGCGGGCCGGACGCCATCGAGAAGATCCGGGCCTGCCTGGGCTCGACCAACCCCGCCGACGCGGCACCGGGCACCGTGCGCAGCGTGTACGGGAACGACCTGATGAAGAACGGCGCCCACGCCTCGGACTCGCCGGAGAACGCCGAGCGGGAGCGCCGGATCGTCGGGATGTGGGAGAACGAAGACCCGTCGGACATCGAAGTCCTCATCGAGAACTATCTCGCCGCCAAAGGAAACTGAAAGGAACTGACATGGCAAAAGTACTGGTGATCTACACATCCGCAAGCGGGAATACCGAGAAGATGGCCCACCTCGTGGCGGACGGGGCCGAAAAGGCGGGCGGCGACGTGACCCTCAAGCGAGTCGAGGAGTCCGACCCCGCCGACCTGCTCGACTACGACGCCACCATCATCGGCTCGCCCACCTACTACGGCGCACCGGCCGCACCGGTCCGAAAGCTGTTCGACGACAGCGTCAAGTACCACGGCCAGCTCGAGGGCAAGGTCGGGGCCGCGTTCTCCTCGTCGGCCAACATCGGCGGCGGGAACGAGACCACCATCCTGACCATCCTGCAGTCGATGCTCATCCACGGGATGGTCATCCGCGGCAACTCGAAGGGCGACCACTACGGGCCGGTCTCCATCAACGCCCCGGACCTCCGGGTCGAACAGCAGTGCCGGGAGCTCGGCCGGCGCACCACCGAGCTGGCCGACAAGATGACCTGAGGGGGACATGGCGAACATCTCCGGCGCTCAGACCGGCATCGATTTCCGGACGAAGTTCCTCCGCCTGTTCGCATACGGCTTCGTCGCCGGCGCCATCGCGTTCGTCGCCTGGGGGATCGTCACCATCGGCTCCCACATGTTCCGGCAGGCGCAGCAGCTCCGCTGCCAGAACAACCTGCGACAGCTCGCCACGGCGACCCGATACTACCGGGACCAGCACGGACTCTTTCCCTCATACCTGGCCGCACTCACCGTGTTCGTGGACCACCGCGACGTGTTCATCTGCCCGTCCGACCGCAGACGGGGTGCCAGGGGCTGTCGGCCGCTCTGGCTCCAGCGGTACGACCGCTACCTCGACGAACAGGAGGGCACCGAGGGGTTCCGCTACGTGGACCTCGACGGGCCGACCCTCACCGACGCCGACGAGGACTGGCTGCCCTCGAGCTACCTGTACGTTGCCAACGAATATCCTTCGGGGCTTGCCAGCCCGCCGTTCTCCCGGACCTGGCGGGACCTGTTCGAGGACGCGGTCGAGCAATACGGCTCGGGCGTCCCGCTGGTACGATGCTTCCACCACCTGCCCGAACAGTACCTCCCGCTGGAGGAGGACCCCATCGCCGATCCGCACGACCCGCGAACCGTTCGGACACCGCTCCCCACGGCCGAGCCCACGCTGAACGTGACCGCCGACCTGCGCATCGTCCGCTACCCGTACAACTGGCGGGAAGCCCCCGAATTCGCCGACACGCCCTGATCGTCGGCCGCAGCGAGCCGGTCACCGTCCCCATCGTGTGAGTCGCGGCCCGTTCTGTTTCGTCAGGTCAGGGGCAGTTCGACGGTCTCGCCGGTCTCGCGGCTCTGGTTGGCGGCCTCGAGGAAGGCGACGATCTCGACGGTCTCCATCGGGTCGATGGGCGTCTTCCGGGTGTGGAAGAACTCGACGACGGGTTCGAGCAGCAGGGCGTATCCCGGCGGGTCGCCCTGGCTGACGCCCTGTTCGACGCCGCCCTCGTAGAACACGTCGCAGCCGAAGCCCGGCCCTTTCTTGATCCGGTGGCCGTAGAGCACGCCGACCCGCCCGTCGTCCCACACCCCGGTGACCACGTCGGCCAACTCGGTCTTCCGCGCGGTGACCTTCGCACAGCCGCGTCCCATCTTTGCGAAGATCATCTCGGCGATGTGGATGCCGTACCAGAACAGGCCGGGGAAGTCGTCGAGGATCGACGCCGGCCCGAACGCGGTGCAGCCCTGCACCTCCCGGCCCTCGGCCAGCTCGACGATGCCGCGCGAGAACCGGACGCTGGAGGATGAGACGAACGGCGCGTCGTGCTGTCGGGACAGCTCGACGATCCGCAGGGCGTCGTCGGTCGAGGCGGCCAGCGGCTTGTCGATGAACACGGGCAGGCCGAACGGTGCGATGGCCTCGAACTGCTCGAGGTGCTGGCGCCCGTCGCAGCTTTCGAGCAGGACGGCATCGACCTGTTCGCAGACCGCCTCGATGGAGTCCTTCATCTCGACGCCGAGCTCGTCGCGCATCTGCTCGGTGAAGCCGCCGACCCGGGAGTAACTGGCCTCCATGTCCCGGCTGCCGCCGGGGTAGGCGGCGACCACTCGGCCGCCGGGCACGTGGTGCGCGTTGTCCGGGTCGTTCAACAGCTTGGTGAACGCGGGACAGTGCGAGGTATCCAGCCCGATCATCCCCAGTTTCAGTTCGCTCATCGCCCTCTCCGCCAGAAAGAAATACCTTGGTTCACAACCGGAGGGCATCGTGTCAGAAGTCGGCCCCGCTGTCAAGCGGTCGGGCTTCCCTGCGGCGGAGACGGAGCAGGCGACCGGGGCGTCCCTGCGGGTTGAACGCGGAGTCTGCCCCGGCGTACACCGCTATGATGTTTTCGGGTATACGGTTGCGGATTCGTCGTTCTTGACAATCCCGGCGCCCGGCGCTACTATCGCTTTGCAGATAGCGGTGGTTTTTCCATCCTTAGTGAGGTGGCCGATGTCCGAAGAATCGAAGTCCCAATCGCCCAAGGAAACACGATGCATTCTCCGCAGCGTACCGCAGGAGGCCCTTCGTGCCGTTGCGGTCGAGTTGACCAAGCTGTTCCCGCTCGATCTGCCCAACGCGATGAACGTGGCCCGCAACGCCCCGCTCATCCTGCTCGAGCGGCTGACCAGCGAGCAGGCGCATAACGTCGGAACGTATGTCACCCGGCTGCGCGCCCTGGGCGCGGAAGTGGAGCTGACATCGGGGCCGGTCGGCAAGCTGCAGGTTCTCCGCTGGCCGCTCCTGCCCGACATCGCGAAGCGCCCGGCCACCCAGATGATCTGCCCGAGCTGCGGCGCCCGCCTGGGGCTGGACGTGATCGAGGCGGCCCCGCCACTGGCCGCGGCACCGCCTGCCGAGGCGAAGCCGGGGCCGGCCGCGGCCGCTCCCGAACCGCAGCCGGAGCAGCCGGCGGCAGCGGCAGAAGAAGAGGAGGAAGAAGAGGTCGTCCTCGAGCCCCTCGACGACGAGCCGGCCGAGGAGCCGCCGGTCAGGCCCGAACCGGCGCCCGCCGCCGCTCCGCCCAAGAGCCCGCCCGCCCCCAGGCCGGACCAGCCGCCGGAGGCCGAAGAGGAGGCCGCCGAGGAGCCCGAAGAGCCGGCCGGCGAGCCGGTCGGGGGCGAAGGTCAGTGCCGGGTGATGCTGGTGGGGAAAATCCGGGGCAAGAAGAAGCGGAACGCCGCCGAGCTGATGGCCTTCTATCGCGGGATCAAGGAGGACGAGGCCATGGCGGAGCTCAACAAGCGGAGCGTGGTGACCCTGGCCCGGAACCTGACCGACGAAGAGGCGGATCGGTGCAAGGACGAGTTCGGGGGCATCGGCGTGAAAGTGCGTATCACCGGCGGCGAATGAGCGGCGGCCCGGTTGTCCGGAGATGACGGCAGGCGATTCTGAGCGGTCCGAAATAGAGGACGTGCGGTGACCCTTCATAACTTCGCCAGATTCCCCCGTAACCTGAGGCGGCTGGGCGAGATCGCCCTGGCCTTCGGCCGGCACGGCTTCGGGACGGTACTGGTCCGGCTCAACCTCTCCGAGCACATCCCCTTCGCCAAGCGCATCCTCCCCCAGCGGTTCGTCAGAGTCGACCCGGAGTTGTCGCCCGAGAAGCGGCTGGTCAACGTTCTCGAGGAGCTCGGCCCGACCTTTGTCAAACTGGGCCAGGTTCTCTCCGCCCGGCCGGACATCGTGGGCGAGCAACTGGCCGACGAGTTGAAAAAACTGCGGGACCGGGTCACCCCGTTCGACTCTCGAGAGGCCATCCAGATCATCGAGAGCGAGCTCGACGCCCCGATATCCGACCTGTTCGAGTCCTT
>PWKM01000182.1 GCA_003559755.1 Planctomycetota bacterium | reverse complement strand
TGCTCTGCCGATCTGCCCGACCGCCTGGCGCGAGTTCCCGGGCGGGATCGACCGGGCGGTGCGTCTGGCCGCTGAGTTCGAGGAACGGGGGATCGAGCACGTACACGCCCATTTCGCCACGAAACCGGCGGCCGTCGGGCTGATGGTCGCAGCGATGACCGGCCTGCCCTTCACGATGTCGGCACACGCCCGCGACGTGTTCGTTGACGGCTCGGCGCTCGGCCACAAAGTGGCGGCTGCGGGGCGGGTCGCCGTCTGCAACCGAGCCGCCCGCGACGCGCTCGAAGAGAGCATCCCCCGAGAACTGCACGACCGAATTCGGGTCATCCGGCACGGGATCGACCCATCGCGGTACCCGTTCCAGCCCGACCGGCTGGCCCACTCGCCCGTTCGGCTGCTGGCGGCCGGCCGGTTTGTCGAGAAGAAGGGGTTCGACGTGTTGATCGAGGCGATGGCGCTGCTCAACGGGTACGTGTGTGAGCTGGCGGGTGCCGGCCCCCTGGAGCGTCGTCTGCGCCGGCAGGTCGAGCGGCTGGGGGTGGGCGAGCAGGTCCGGTTCGCCGGCTGGCTGTCGCCGGAGGTATTGAGAAAGCGGATGGCGGAGTCGGACGTCCTGGTGCTCCCGTCGCGGGTGGCCTCGGACGGGGACCGGGACGGTGTTCCGAACGTGCTTCTCGAGGCGGCGGCGGTCGGTCTGCCCATCGTGGCCTGCGATGCGGGCGGTATCGGCGAGTTCGTGCATAACGCCGAGACGGGCCGGCTGGTCCCGCCCGACGACCCCGAACGGCTGGCCGGGGCGGTCCGTTCCGCTATGTCCACCCCGGATACCACGCGAGAATTTGTCGAATCCGCCCGGGCGAAGGTGGAAAAGGAATACGATCTGCGCGAGAATGTGCGTCAATTAATGGACAACGTCATCCGGCCCGGACATAGAACACCTTGACCAAAGAACACCTCGGGCGCCGCATCGCCCAGGCGATGATCGTCGTCTTCATCTTCCAGATATTCGGCCGGTTCGGCGGGTTCGTCGTTCGCACCCTCGTTTACCGGGAGTTCGGGACGGGCGCGGGCCTCATCACCCTCGACGCCTATTTCTTCGCCGAGAGCACGATCATCTGGGCTCTGTTCGTGATCTTCGACAAGTTCATCATGCCCACGTTCCTGCCGCTATTCTCGGGCGAGCGGGATACCGAGGGGGACGAGGCGGCGTGGAAGTTCGCCAATTCGTTCGTCAACATCCTCATCCTGGTGCTGGCCGGCGTCGCCACCGTCTGCATGATCTGGGTGCCCGACCTGGTCCGGGTCATCGCCTATCAGTGGACGGTCGATTATCCCGAGACCGCAGCCCGCGCCATCCGGTTCGCCCGGATCATGGTGCCGGCGTTCTTCCTCATCGCCCTGAGCTCGTTCACCAACGCGATGCTCATCTCCCGAAAGCAATTCGCCTTTGCGACCGCCGGGCAGGGGGTGTTCCGGTTCCTCCAGGCGTTCCTGTTCATCATCGCCTTCCGGGTGATGGGCGCTCAGGCCCTTTGGGTGGCTCTCGCCTTTCTGCTGGCGTCGCCCGCCCGGCTACTCACTCACGGGGTCGGGCTGCGGTCCGAGCTTCGCAACTACCGCCCGGCCATCCCCTACTGGCGCGAGATTCTGGCCCCGGCGCTCCGTTGGCTGGCCCAGGTAGCGGTCGTGGTCGTCGCTGTGGTGGGGCTGGGCTGGGTGTTCCGCGACCGGCTGCTGCCTTCCGGCTTCGGCCGTCTGCTCTTCCGCCCACTGATTCGGCAGGTCGACGGCGAGCACATGTTTGTGGTGGGGATGCGGGGCCGGTTCGTCTATCTCGGCCTGTTCACGGCGGTCGCGTTCCTCGCCCTTCGCGGGCTGGTCTCGTGGCTCCAGACGCAGCGGGCCGCCGACAAGACGCTGATGCAGCGGCTCTATCTGCTGGCCTACCCGGTGTTGATGGGCGAGCTGGTCGTTCGGATTCGCGACGTGGTCCAGGACGGCTATGCGACGCACTTCGAGGAGGGGCTGTTCGGGGCGATCCGCTACGCCCGGTCGGTCGGGGAGCTGCCGATGGCGATCATCCCGCTCGCACTGAGCTTGGCGATGTTCCCCTACCTCTGCGATATGTTCACACAGAAGGACATGGGCGGCCTGGCGGAGACGGTCGGCCACGCGCTGAAGATGATCGCGTTGTTCTTCCTGCCGCTGACCGTCATCACCGTCATCCTTCGCCGGCCGGTCATCGAGCTGTTGGGCGGCGAGATCGACCAGCGTGTGCTGCACGCGACGGCGCTCGCCCTGGCCCTCTACTCGCTCTCGTTCGTGTTCTACGCCTCCGAGATGGTGCTGATGCAGACGTTCTTTTCGCTCCAGAACACGTGGGTGCCCACCTTGATCGGGGCGTGCGCGTCCCTGGGGCAGGTGGGATTCCTCTACTTCCTGTTCCGGGCAATGGGCAGAGCGGAGGCGGCGGACGGGTCGGCCTTCCTGGGCGTCGGCGCCCCGTTTGTCGTGGTCGCCCTGGCGTATCCCGTATCCCGGTTGGCCAAGAACCTGGTGTTGGGGACGGTGCTCCACGCGAAACTGCGGCTGTTCCACTGGCGTGACGTGGTCGTGTTCCTGCCGAAGGTCGCCGTGGTCAGCGCCCTGACGGGGGCGGCGACCTGGGCGGCGTGGCAGGGAATCCAGGTCCTGCCGTCCACCCGGCTTCTGCGGTTCGTCCGGCTGGGCGTCCCGTCACTGGTCGCCTTCGCCACGTTCGTCGCCGCTCTGTTCGGGCTGCGATTGATGGGCTGGTCCATCGCCGAGTTCGACATCATCCTCGATTGGGTCAGGCACACCGGCTGGGCGAAGATCAGGAAGCGATTCGGCGGCGGTGGCGGCGAGGCGTGATCGGGGTGTGAGGGGAGCTGCGAATGGGCGGTGGGGAAACTCAGCCGGCCGCCGCGACGTCCTCGTCGTCTTCGAACTTGACGGAGACCTGCGTCGATACCCCCGGCTCCTGCATGGTGATGCCGTACAGGGCGTCGGCCAGTGCGATGGTGCGGCGGGCGTGGCTGACCACGATGAACTGGGAGTCGGTGAGGAACTCGCGCAGCAATCGGCAGAACCGGTCGATGTTGTTCTCGTCGAGGGCGGCGTCCACCTCGTCGAGGATGCAGAAGGGGCTGGGCTTGGACCGGAAGATGGCGAACAGGAGTGCGACGGCGGTCATTGCTTTTTCCCCGCCGGAGAGCAGGGTTATGGACGCGGGGTCCTTGCCCGGCGGGCAGGCGATGATCTCGACCCCGGCGTCGAGGATGTCGACGTCGTCCTCGAGTTGGATGTCGGCCCTGCCGCCGGCGAACAGCTTCCTGAAGATCACCTGGAAGTTCTCGCGGACATCCTCGAAGGTTTGCTGGAACATCTCGCGGCTCTTGCGGTTGATCTTCCGGATGATCTCCCGCAGGGTGTGCTCCGCTCGTTCCAGGTCCTGCTGCTGACCCTTCAGGTGCTCGGCCCGGCCCTCCAGTTCGTCCAGCTCCTCGATGGCGTATGTGTTTACTGACCCCATCGATTTGATCTTTCCCTCGACCTCGGCCAGCTCTTTGCGCATCGCGTCCCAGTCGCATTCGGGCAGTTCGTCGTGCCCGTCGGCGAGCGAGCATTCGAACTCGGCGGCGGTCCGCTCTTCCAGGTTCTCGACTTTCATGTCGATCTGGGCGGTGCTCACCTGCAGTTTCTGGAGCCGGTCGTCGATCTCTTTCGCCTGCCGGTTGGTCTTGTCGCGTTCGGCCCGCTTATCACGGAATTGGCCCCGGACGAGTTCCAGCCGGTTGGCCGCCTTCGCCTTTTTCGAGCCGAGCCGGCCGCGCTCCTGTAAGAGCTCGCCCGTCTCGCGTTTCCTGTCGAGCACATTCTGGTGCGCCTGGCGCCTTCGCTCGGTACAGGTCTCGATGCGCCGTCGGGCGTTCTCGAGCTGCGTTGTTCGGTCCCCTATCTGGTTTCTCAGTTCCGCGGTCCGCCGGTCCAGTGCCTGTTTTTTCTCGATGCGGCCCGCCTGGGCCACCTCGAGCTGGTTCGCCTCGTTGCGTGCCTCGTCACGTGCGGCCTCGGCCCGGTCCGCCTCCGCCTTTCGGCGGGCGAGCGTCTGGTGGAGTTCGGCCTCGGCCTGTTCCAGCCGGTCGGCCTCTTCGCCGCGCTCGGCGGCCTGCTCGTCGAGCGATTCGATGAGCGATGCGTTTTCGGCGTGTTCGCTCTCGCCGGCCTCGAGCTCGGTGTTGAGCCGACTGATGGCGGCGCCCAGGTTGGCCAACTCGGAGCGAGTTTCGGTCCGCTCGGTCCTTGCCGCCTCGATGCGTTCGTCGATCTGCCGCATGCTGTTGGCCGCTTGCTCCGCTTCCTCTGCCAGGGACCGGTGTCGGCTTCGGGCGTCGTTCAGCCCGGCCTCGAGTTCCGTCCGGCGGTCTTCCAGGGCTCGCAGTTCGCTGCGGCGCGAGATGACACCCGAGCCGGCCCGGTCAGTACCGCCGCGAGAGACGCCGTAGGGGTTGATGAGGTGGCCGTCGAGGGTCGCATAGCGTGCGGGGCTTTGGTCGGTGGCGGCCAGTTCGGCGGCCGTGTCGAGGTCCCGGACAATGAGGATGTCGCCGAGCAGAAAGTGAAGGGCCGGCCGGAACTCGGGCGGGCAGCGCACACAGTCGATGCATCGGCCGACGACCCCCGGGCGGTGCGAAGCGTGCGGTTCGATCGGCTGGGCGTCGCCCACTGCGTCGAGCGGCAGGAACGCAGCGGTCCCCGCCTCGCTGCATGCGAGGAACCGGAGTGCCCGGGCCATTGTCGCGAAGTCTTCTGTGACGACGAGCTGGTCGTTGGTGCCCAGGGCCGCCTCGATCGCGGGGGCGTGTTCAACGTCCACCTCGATGACATCGGCGAGGACGCCCAGGATGCCGGCGAGGGGTTCCTCGCCGTGTTCGCGGCCTTCCATCAGTCGGCGGACGCCCCCGCCGAGCCCCTCCTGCTTCTCTTCGAGGTCGTTGAGGACTTCGAGCCGCGAGTCGGTCCCCGCGATGTCCGACCGGTACTTGTTGATCGTCTCGCCGAGTTCATCCAATGCCCGGGCCAGCCGCTGCCGTTCGTTCGATGCGGCGGCGTGGGCCTCGCCGAGTTCCCCGAGCTCGCCTTCTATGCGGCCCAGTGTGTCGTCGAGTTCTTTTTTTCTCCGGCTGGATTGGGCGAGCTGTTCGCGATGTTCGGCCAGCCGTTCGGCCAGGCGTTCGTCTGCCCGGAGGAGAGATCGGCGTTGTGTGGTGATGCTGATCAGCTCGTTCTTGCAGTTGGCCCGTTCGTTGGCCAGATCGACGGCCTGTGCCCGCTGGTCCTCCATCTCGGTGCGGATCGCGGCGAGCCGCCGCTCCATCTCTTCGACCGCTTTGCGGCGCTCGGCGACCGCCTCGGTCCCGCGCTCGATGGCCTGTTCGAGTTCGGTCCGCCGTTCGGTGTCGCGGTCGAGTTCGTCCCGCATCATTTCGAGGGCGGCCTCGGCCGTTGCGATCTCTTCTTTTGTCGATTCCTCGAGCTTGTCGAGTTCGACGATCCGTTCCTCGTTCATCCGGATCGCATCCTCGGCCGCTTCGAGCCGGCTGCTGATCCGGACATCCTCGGACTGGAGCTGCGAGATGGTCTGTTCCGCCTCGATGACGGCGGTCTCCATCTCGGTGAGTTCGGCGTCGAGGCGATCGGACGCTGCGTGCAGGTTCCCGCTCGTCGCCTTGATCTCGTCGAGCTCCTGTTTCAGCCGGCTCCGTTCGGTCGTCAGGTTCTTGTACTGATGGAGTGCGAGGGCGATGGCGAGTTCCCGCCGCCGGTCGTCCAGCCGTTTCCACCGACGGGCCTTCGCCGCCTGATACTTGACCGACCGCATCCGGCGCTCGACCTCATCGATGATGTCGTTCAGCCGCTGGAGGTTCGAGTCGACGCGGTCGAGCTTTCGCAGGCAGGTCTGTTTCTGCGTCTTGTACTTGCTGATCCCGGCCGCCTCTTCGAAGATCGCCCGGCGGTCCTGGCTGTTGGCGGTGACCAGCGCTTCGACCTTCCCCTGCTCGATGATCGAGTAGGCGTCCATCCCGATGCCCGTGTCCATAAACAGCTCGCGGATGTCGCGCAGGCGGCACCGCTGCTTGTTGAGCAGGTATTCGCTCTCGCCGCTGCGGTAGAGCCGTCGGGTGACGCTGACCGAGTCGTATTCGGTGGGCAGTGCGCCCTTGGTATCGGCGAGGGTGAGGGTGACCTCGGCCATCCCGGTCGAGCGCCGGGTGCGTGCGCCGTTGAACAGGACGTCCTGCATCTCGTTCCCGCGCAAGCTTTTCACCCGCTGTTCGCCGAGCACCCACTTGACGGCATCGACCACGTTGCTTTTCCCGCAGCCGTTGGGGCCGACGAACACGGTCATCCCCGGTTGGAAATGGAATTCCGTCTTGTCCGCGAACGATTTGAACCCGCGGATTTCGAGCTTCTCAAATCTCATTCAATGGCCCTCGAGTCCCGGGCGGAATATCCGGCGGGGCCACCCGGCCGAACCCGGCGCGGCCCCGAAATAAGCGCACAATATCACCGTATCCTGCCCCGGGCAGTGAAATATATATCGTCATGCGGCGGAAAAACCTTTAGATTTGATTCCGGACGGCGGACGCCGCGTCAGAGTATGTAGCGGCTCAGGTCCTCGTCCTCGATGATGCTGCTCAGCTTGTCCCGGACGAGTTCGGCGTCGATGCGCACGCTCTTGCCCGACATCTCGGGTGCGTCGAACGAGATCTCCTCCATCAGCGTCTCGAGTACCGTCTGGAGGCGCCGGGCGCCGATGTTCTGCATCCGCCGATTGGCCCGTGCCGCGATGTCCGCGATGTTCTCCAGCGCCTCCCGCTCGAACGAGATATCGACGCCCTCGGTGGCGAGCAGGGCGGTGTACTGCCGGGTCAGGGCGTTCTTTGGCTCGGTAAGGATGCGGAAGAACTCGTTCTTGCCCAGGTCGCTCAGTTCGACGCGGATGGGGAACCGGCCCTGGAGTTCGGGGACCAGGTCCGACGGCTTCGCGTTGTGGAACGCGCCGGCGGCGATGAACAGGATATGATCGGTCCGGACCATCCCGTGCCGGGTGAGCACGTTGGCCCCCTCGACCACGGGCAGCAGGTCGCGCTGGACCCCCTCGCGTGAGACGTCGGGGCCGCCGCTGTCCTTCCGCGTGGGCGCCGCGATCTTGTCGATCTCGTCGAGGAACACCATGCCCATCTCTTCGGCCCGCGAGATCGCCTCGCGGCGGACCGTCTCCCGATCGGTCATTCCCTCGGCCGCCTTCTGAGTGAGCAGTTCTCGGGCCTCGGACACCTTCACCGTCCGCCGGATCGTCTGGGAGGGGACGAGCTGCTCGAACATGTTCTGGAAATCGACGCCCATCTGTTCGACGCCCTGGTTCGAGATGACATCGACGGTGGGGATCGACTTCTCCTCGGTCGTGATCTCGACCTCCCGATCGTCGAGTGCGCCCGCCCGCAGCTTCTGCCGGATCTTCTCCTTCGTCTTGCGGTGCGAGGCCATCCTCCGGCTGTGCTCGTCGGCGTCGATCACCCCGTCGAGATCGACGGGCGGCAGGAGAGCATCGAGGATTTCGTCCTCGGCCTGCTCCCGGGCCTTGCCCATCAGCTTCTCCTGCTCCTCGGTCATCACCATGTTGTAGGCGGCATCGACCAGGTCCCGGATCATCGACTCGACGTCGCGGCCGTGGTATCCGACCTCGGTATATCGCGACGCCTCGACCTTGATGAACGGTGCCTGGACGAGGTTCGCCAGCCGCCGGGCGATCTCGGTCTTGCCCACCCCCGTCGGCCCGATCATTATGATGTTCTTGGGCAGGACATCCTGCCGGATCTCCGGGTCCAACTGCTGGCGTCGCCAGCGGTTCCGGATGGCGATGGCCACCGACCGCTTGGCCTGGTCCTGGCCGATGATGTAGCGGTCGAGCTCGGCCACAATCCGGCGCGGGGTAAGGTCTCTCACGCGATCTCCTCCACGTATATTTCGCTGTTGGTGTGCATACAGATGCCGGCGGCGATGTGCAGTGACTCGGCGACGATCGTCTTGGCGTCCAGGTCGGTATTGGCCACCAGCGCCCGGGCCGCGGCCACCGCGTAGGCCCCGCCGGACCCGATCCCCAACACGCCGTCGTCCGGCTCGATCACGTCGCCCGAGCCCGAGACGAGCAGGGCCGAATCGCCGTCGGTGGCGATGAGCATCGACTCCAGCCGCCGGAGCACCCGGTCGGTCCGCCACTCGCGGGCCAGCTCGTATGCGCCCTTCCGCAGGTTGCCCTGGGCTTCCTTGAGCTTGCCCTCGAACCGCTCCATCAGGGCGAACGAATCGGCCGCCGAGCCGGCGAACCCGACCGCCACCTTGTCGTCGAGCAGCCGGCGGGTCTTCCGAGCTTTCGCCTTGACGATGGTATCGCCGATGGAGACCTGCCCGTCCCCGCCGATCGCCGTTTTACCGGCCCGGCACACACAGAGAATCGTTGTCGCCCTGAACATGGCTCACTCCTTTATTATCGTCCGGTCCGACGCCTTATGGTACGCTCCCCGGCGGCCGGTTGCAAGCCGCCGAATGCCGGCGGTCCGTTGAAAGCTTTCCGGGACCGGTCAGGGCACCCTCTGCTGGATCAGGGACGCGGCTCAGATGGGGAGGTAATCGTCGAGGCACACCGAGGCCGGCTGGGGGACGTAGTCGCGGTATCGCTGGTCGAGGGCGTATTCCGCCCGGGGGCCTTCGGCGAGGATCGCCCCGACGGCCTCGACCAGGTAGTCCACCTCGTCGGCCGTGTTATAGACGCCGATGCTGGCCCGGACCATCCCCGGTACGTTCGTGTGGTCGCCTGCGGCGAGCTTTTTGATGATGCGGGTCATCTCTTCGTCGGAGATGCCGAGCAATTCACGGACATATGGCTGGGCGCAGAAGCATCCGTTCCGCACGCCGATGCCCCACTCGTGCCCGAGGATGGCGGCGAGTTCGGCATGCCCGTAGCCATCGACGTTGAAGCTGATTGAGCCCACGCGGTCGAGTTCGTCCGGCGGGACAGTCGGCCCGTAGATGGTGACGCCGTCGAGGCGGGACAGGCCGGCGAGCGCCCGTCGGGTGAGGTCCCGCTCGTGCTCGGCGATATTGTCCAGCCCGATGGCTTCGAGCACCTTGGCGGCACAGGCCAGGGCGAGGCATCCCGGGAGGTTCGGCGTCCCCGCCTCTTCCTTCTCGGGCAGCGGCGCCCACATCACTTCGCTGTTGGTGACGGCATCGACGGTCCCGCCGCCGACGTGGTCGGGGTCGCGGCCCTCGAACGCGGTCTTCGGCCCGACGAGCACTCCGGACCCGAACGGGGCGTACATCTTGTGGGCGCTGAGGGCGAGGAAGTCCACCCGCTCGGGGTCGTCGGGCGCGCCCATCTTGAACGGGCGGTGGGCGACGAGCTGGCTCGCATCGAGGGCGAACAGCGCCCCGTTTTCGTGGGCCAGGCGGGCGATCTCGCGGATGGGGGGGATGACGCCGGTCACGTTCGAGGCGCCGGTCACCGTCACCAGGCCGATGCGCCCGGTGCGGCTTCGCACCTTGGCTTCGAGGTCCGCCATGTCGAGTGTGCCGTCGTTATGGTTTATCCCGACATAGGCCACGTCGCAGCCCAGTTTGCGCCAGGGCAGCAGGTTCGAGTGATGCTCGATGGCGGTCGTAATGATGCTGTTCCGGCTGCCGGTGCAAATGTGCATCGCCAGCTTGTTGAGGGCATGGGTCGCGTTCTGGGTGAAGATCACCGCGTGGTGGTCGAGGTCCGCCCCGACGAACTCGGCGACCACTTCGCGGCACCGCTCGAACACGTGGGTGGACACCTGTGATTTGAACCCGCTGCCCCGGTGGACGCTGGCGTACCAGTCGAGGAACTGATGCGAACACTCGACGACCGGCTTGAAAGGCGGGGTGGTCGCTGCGTTGTCGAGGTTGACGTAGCGGGCCTCCCGGCCGTCGTACAGCGGTACTTTCTGATTGACGCCCACGACGTAATCACGGGCGTTGTCGATGGTGACCTCGGCGGCGAGGTCGCTGCACGTGCGACACAGGGCGTCGACGCTGCCCGGACCGGGTGCGTTCTCCGGTTCCGGCTCGCGGACTTCGTCTGCTGCCTTCTGCTCGGCGTCGGGCGGCGGGCCGTTCGAGTATTTCTCCGCGATCTTTCGCTGGAGATCGTTCTTGTAGAGGGGGAAGGAACAGACGGGGATCGTTCGGACTTCCCCGGTGTCGGGGTCCTCGAACGCGAAGCCGGCGGTGCAGCCCAGGAGCCGGGCGCTGTCGATCGCGTCGTATTCCTCGAAGGGGAGCACGATCATCCGCAGGGCGTTGTGGATGCCGGTATGCTTGCGGAATACGTCCTTGCCCCGCCGCCCGATGGCCAGCCCGCCGAGAATGCGAAGCGGGCCGAGCACCGGATGGCCTTTGAATGCACGCCGGAAGTTAATCGACCTCCGTACCAGCCCGCCGAGTGAACGGGCGATCATCAGCCGCCCGCGCCAGCGGCCCCACCAGGTGTTCGGGTCCAACCGCTGGAGCTTGGGTTCGAGCTTTTTCACTCGGGTCCGCAGGTCGCTGAACATCTCGGCGAGCGGACGGTTGAGGAAGTGACTCAACGGGCGGTACTGTTCGCCGTCGCTGAGCAGGATAGTGATCGATTCGCAGTTGGGATGCACGCCGCCGAACGTCAGGCGGGCTTCCCCGAAGAACGGGAGCACGTTCCGCAGGTCGTGGGCG